>JAHQVI010000095.1 GCA_019634405.1 Hyphomicrobiales bacterium | reverse complement strand
CTCTCGACGCCTTCAAACCAGACGAATGCCAAAACTACTTCGCCGCCGCAGGATATGATCAGGAATAAAATGAATCTGCTCTAGCGCTCTCGTTACATTTGAAAAACCGATCACTCATTCACGCCTCGAACGCTGTTTGGTATCGGCACTGTTACAGCGTCAGCAAGCCATCCCGCCAATCTCGCGCCAGGATTGCTCAGACTGCTTTCGGGCAAGGCCTGATAAATACTTAAATAATAGGAGAACTAAACAGTATGATTAGTATTGGAACATAGCATCCGGAAGATCCGAAAGCGGCTCCGGCGCATTTTCGGTAACAACCGACGTCCGCCCCAGAGACATAGCGGTTTCGCTTTCAGAATCCATCAGGATCATATGCGCGAACAGCACCATCCCCGGCTGCAACACCCATTCATTTCCGCGATAGAACATGGGCGGATCCATCCAACTCGGGGTGAATTTTGCCCCCAGACTGTAGCCGCAGGCATTCAACTTGTGTGCGGACAATCCGCGCCGCTCCATGATCCGTGCGTGAGCCTCGAAAACGTCGCCCGCCGTCTTGCCCGACCGCATTTCGTCTTCGCAAGCCAGAAGCGCCTCCCGGCATGCGTCAAACATGGGCAGATGCCTCGGCCGCGGCTCACCGATCACCACGGTATGCATGAGCGCTGCGTGGTAATGGCGGAAACTGCCTGCAAATTCGAGCGTAAGCTGATCGTTCTTATCGAGTTTCCGGCGTCCTGCCTTGTAACGGCACAGGAGAGCGTCGCGTCCCGATCCGATAATGAACTCATTGCCGGGATAATCGCCGCCGCCTGCGAAGATCGCGCCATGCAGCGCTGCAAGGATGCGTCCTTCATCTGCACCCGCCCGCGTCTCGGCAAGCGCCGCCGCCAGCGCATCATTGCAAAGCTGTCCGGCCCGGCGGACATAGGCCAGTTCGACGGGTGATTTCACCGAACGAAGGCGGTCGACCACGCCGCTGGCGTCCTCAAGCGCGCAGACTCCGTCCAGCGCCGCCTCGACCGCCTTGCCATTTGCATATGTCAGCCCATAGCTTTGCGCCTCAATGCCCAACCTCTTGCCGGTTGCGCCGAGATCTTCAAGCATCGCGCGCAGCTGGGCAGCCGGCTCTGCGCCTTTTTCATCAGTCCAGACACGAATATCATCGATAATTGAGGTATGGGCAGCCTGACGCAAATCCGCTGAACGGGTCAGCAGCGCCAATTTTCCATCAGCCCCAACATATAGACACTGAAAGAAACAGAAGCCGAATGTGTCGTAGCCGGTCAGGTAGTACATGCTCTCTTGCTGAAACGCCAAAAGGCCGTCCAGCCCATCGCGCGCCAGCACCGCTCGGAGCGCATCGATCCGGGCCTGATATTCGTTTTTTTCGAAGTGTAAGTTCATTACCCGCGCCGCTATAAGATTGAAAAGGTTAATATCAGCTCACAGGCGACGTGAGATGCATGCAGTTAAGACAGGCGGTGTGCGTCTGTATTGGAGCGCCCAACTGTTAACCGGAAGTGATGGTGGGGCTTTATCTCATTTATAGAGCATCGGACTTGCCCGAAAACCAAGCTTATCCGGCCGTCAGGTCGCGCTTCAGATTGTCTCTCATCGTGTCTGAACATGTTTTTTCGTGCTCACGATATTTCTTCACAATGTAATTCTGCATCGTGCCGTGAAGCATTGTAACCAGCGTGAGCTGGCGAGGCGTCATCTTCAGAGTATGCTTGTGATGGGCGATGAAAGGGTAGAAGATCGATCGCTGCCAATCGAGCGCACAGAACTGAGCCGCTCCGGAAAACAGGCCAACACGCATGGCCTGACGCGCCTCGAAAATGGACAAAGGCGGGTTTTCAATTTCCTCGTCCGTCGCAGGGTTGCACAGCTCATTGCCGCAATGCGAGTTCTTGATTTCCTTGAGTACGAACTGCAGCATCTCGGCGACCGAATAGTCCAGAAGCGCATTGTTCGCCACGCGCTGCCAGGGATCGAGCGAAATGACGGGGTTTTCCTGATCCAATCCGACGCGAAGATCGCCCGGACAGGTCTTCAGCGCATTCAGCCCCAGATAATCATGGTGAAATTGCTGGTCGTGAATGATGCCGAGAAGGGCAAGCGTGCGGGCCTGATAGACGCCCCGAGCCTGGAAGTGCAGCATCAGCGCCGAATAGGCACGGTCCTTCCAGCTCAGACCACACCAGTTGAGCCTTGCCGATTTCGCCCCCGCAATCATGGCGGTCCGCGCATCTTCAGGCGTAACCGGTGGTTCCGCCAATTCCTGTGACGTGGCTGGCTCGCATCGCTTCCGGCCGCATGTCACCTCGGGCAAGGCACGCAGCGCGGTCACAATCGACCGACTTGCATCATCACGGCTGAAGAAAGGTGTCTCCTCACTGGTCTGCGCCACTCCGCCGCCACAGAAAAAAAAGAAGAGAATAACAAGTGTGTACGGTGCTTTGCCAAACCGCATAAGACGCTCAATCCTGCAAGGGGCCTAACTCGATTGCAATAATCACATATTGCAAAAAAAAGGCCCTTTTTCGTACAAGACGAAGTGAGCCTTCGTTAATCGGCGGGAGAATACTCCACGATCTCCTCACGATCCGCTGTGAGTTTGCGGTATGGCAGGCCTATTGTCGATCCATTTCCGGTCATCCGCTTGAATTTGATGGTCCGGATAAACTCGCGGATGCGGGGCTGGATCTCCGTCCGCCAGCGCGTGCCGTTGAAGACACCGTAATGGCCGACACCTGGCTGAACATAATGATACTTCTCATCAATCGGGATATTTTTGCAAAGATCCTGTGCGGCTTCGGTCTGACCAAGACCGCAAATATCGTCATTCTCACCCTCGACCGTCATGAGCGCCGTGCGCGTAATCGCCGCAGGATCGACGAGTTCTCCACGGTGCATCAATTCGCCGTCCGGAAGATCATGCGTCTGGAACACCGTCTCAACGGTCTGCAGATAAAACTCGGCAGGCAGATCCATCACCGCGAGATACTCATCATAAAACTTCTGGTGCTGCTCGACGCTGTCGCAGTCGCCTTTGACCAGATTCTCGAACAGATTCTGATGCGCGGTTACGTGGCGCTCCAGATTCATCTGCATGAAACCTGTCAGCTGGATAAAACCGGGATAGACCCTGCGCATGAAGCCGGGGTTCGGGAATGGAACGCGATAGATCACATTATTCTCAAACCATGAAAGCGGGCGTTCCTTCGCAAGCTTGTTGACGACCGTTTCATTGCGGCGCGTATCGATCGGACCGCCCATCAGCGTCATCGATTGCGGTTGCTGCTCCATCTCCCGCGAGGCCATGACCGAAACCGCCGCCAGGACCGGAACGGCAGGCTGACAGACGGCGACCACATGTGTGCGAGGCCCGATAAACTGAATGAACTCAATGATATAATCGATAAAATCGTCAAGATCGAAACGCCCCTCGGACATCGAAACATTCCGCGCATCGGCCCAGTCGGTTATATAGACGTGATGCTCCGGCAACATCGACGCCACCGTGCCGCGCAGCAAGGTCGCGTAATGGCCGGACATTGGCGCAACAATCAGCACATGCGGATCATCGCGACTGCCCGTAACCTCCTCATCGCGTTCGAAGTAAACAAGGTCGCAAAATGGCTTCGACAGGATTGTCTTTTGGTGCACCGGCACATTCATGCCGAAAATCTTGGTCGACTCGATACCGAATTCGGGCTTCCCATATCGACGGGTCACGTTCTCGAACAGCTCGCAGCCGGCGGCAATCATGCGCGGCATTAATTGATCGCGATACGGATTGAGCGGCGACTGGATCTGCATTTTTAGTGCGTTAGCAGACCATCGCATGGGGGCGGCTGCGATATGCGCCAGCTCGTAAGTGTGATAATTCATAAACACAGCCCCTCCTCGGGCAGCCCATATTCTGAATAAATATGAGCCAGCTTCTGTTGCATCGCAACATCTATCGCACGACAACGTATACAATAGTCGAATGGATTGACACCGCTGGCAACCAATACGAAAGACTTAGATGCAATTTTCATAATTATCGTAAGAAAAACCGCTGCGACGCAGCAAAATTAACCGGGTACGGAGATTGGACGGCCGGTGACCGTTACAATCTCGATAAGCAATCTCGCCGTCAGACGGCCGCTTTCAGCCATATTTCTGTCTGCCTGGAACTTGCTAATAGCATAGCGCGTCGCTTCGTCGAGATACCCGCTAGCCACGTTTGCACCATATCCCATCCGCGACAAGATTGTCTGAACCGACTTGATAAGCTTGCGGCTATTCTCGAAATGCGCGCGCGCGGATTTGGACGGCAATGATGCGCTTGCGTCGAAAAGCAGGGATTTCAGCAGCCTGTTGCTAGGCTTGCCTGTGAGTGGCAAGCCCATATCGAACTCATAGGACACAATCGCAGTGTGCAGGCGGTCCGATACCTCGCTTTCCGGCCCTGCATTATAGCCGAAATTGGTCAGTTCACGATGTATTGCTCTGATCACGCGGGACGAGGCCGGCCCATCAGGCTCATCCTCAATTTTGACGTCACGGTCCGAATGATCCCGGATCGAAGACTGCGTCTGCTTACGCCCGAGCGAGGCAACTGTTTCCAATGCGGCATCGATTTCGCTTGGTTGACGCTGCACTGTTTCGTTGGGCTGGGCGGGCGGCGGCTTGACCAGTTCTGGCTTTTCGGGAGCGGTTTTTTTAGGAATCGCAACGACTTCTGAGGCTGGGACCTTTTTCACGGCCGGCGGCTTTTTCTCCGCAGGAGGCTTGATTTTCTCGTCCGTATCCTTACTCGCAGGCGCATTGGCAAGACGTGAGGCGTCCTGCATGTAAAGCGCATTGAATGATATGGCTGCAGCCACCCCTGCAAAAGTGACGACCAGCAACCGGAGACGAAATGGTGTCATGCCAACAGCGTAAATGAACCCGCAAATCCATCGTCCATAAGATGATGAAAGCGTAAAGCTTTGCTTAAGCGTTCCCTTTTTACCGCTTGGCAAGGCCGCCTGCCCCGATCTGACGTCAGGGATATCAATAAAATCAACGCACCAGAAGGTTGAGTAAAACTTCTCCTTTCAACTTTAAGGCATTTTAGTATGATGACGCTAGGATCGAATGATCTTGTGTGTTTGAGTAAGCGTAAACATGAAGCTCCTAAAATATGCCATTTGGGGAGGCGTTTTGTTGCTTGTTCTACCAAGTAATGGTGAACAACGGGCAACCATCTTCGCCAACACCCAGCAGACTTTTGCTGACATAGCCGGCTTCTGCGGACGCAACCCGAATGTGTGCGATAGCGTCGCATCCGGTTTTTACGGCATAGGCAATAAGCTCGGCGATACGGCCACCAGGATCGAAACGATGCTTTTCGAGGCCGGGATCGGCGTAAACCGCTCGCATTTGCAACAGCCTCTGGCGATTTTAACGATGCCCGACGAGCGGGAATTAACCGCAAGCCTGTCCTCTCGGGACACGCTGACCCCGAAAGATCGGGGGCCGGATTGGCGAGGTCCATGATAGTTTGCCTGCGATATTGACGGCCTGACACTCACAAGTAATCAAAAAGTCAAACAAAAGAGAAAGAGCCACCGGCAAAACGCTTGATTGAGAAATGACATGAGGGAAGTCAAGGTAAATAAAATTCTACGCTAAGCTGTTATGCTTTATGATATAATAAAGCAGACGCGCACGGGCTTATTTCTGTGTCCCGGACAGATACAAGCATACCAGGGAAGATGCGCAGCTTGCATATGGCCAAAATGATAAATGAACTGGCAGTCACTTTGGCCGCCGTCACGCTCATCGCTGCGGGAGCGAACGCGCAGGACCTGCCCGGCAGCGGAAAATCCGTGCGCATAGCAAAGCCCACATGGGACACTGGCTGGTTCCAAACCGAAATCTATCGACGAGCCCTCCAGGAACTTGGCTTTGAGGTCGCCCCGCCCGTCATGCTTCACAATGACCAGTTTTATGACGCCGTCGGTCAAGGCGAGGTGGATCTTTGGGTCAGCGGCTGGTTTCCCTTGCATGAAAGCTATACCGACGCCTTCCTTGAGGGCGCGGAACCTATCGGCTATGTCACCAAATATGGCGCACTTCAGGGATATCTGGTCGATAAGAAAACCGCTGACGAAAACGGCATTACCGGCCTCAGCGATTTCAGCAAAAAAGACATCCGGTCCCTGTTCGACAGCGATGGCGACGGCAAGGCCGAGCTGGTCGGCTGCCCGCCCGAATGGGCCTGCAGGGACAAAATCGTACTACATCTCGATGAATGGGGCTTAGGCGATCATATCGAACCAACCGAAACCGGCTATTCCGCAACGATGGATGCAGCTATCGAGAAATACAGGAATGGCCAGCCCATTCTCTTCTATAGCTGGACGCCGAGTTGGGTCGTTGGCGTTTTGACGCCCGGCGAAGACGCCGTATGGATCCAAACGCCGGAGGCCTCCAAGCAGGCGACGATTGCCGATATTGACGGCTGCGTGGACAATCCTTGCCAAATCGGTTGGGACGCCAATGACATTCGCGCCGTGGCGAACACGGCGTTCCTGAATGCGAATCCGGCGGTGCGCACGCTTCTGGAACGCATGACCGTCCCGCTCGGCGACATCCTTGCCCAAAACGCCAGGCTTCATGCCGGCGAAGATACGCCAGAGCATATCGAACGCCACGCCGCGCAATGGGTTGAGGAGAACCGCGAAATCTTTGCAATGTGGATCAGGACGGCAATAGACGCCGCATCGGACCAGGCGGACTGACGAGCCTGCGATTTCCGGTCGCCTTCTCCAACTTTCCCGGCGCCGGAATTACGGAATGACGGCTGCATAAATCGATGCATATTGCAGCGCCGCGCCCGCCAGCACAAAGACATGCCAAATGACATTATGGAACGGCATCCGCTCCAAAAGATGGAAGATCACGCCTGCCGAATAGACGACCCCGCCAAACAGCAGCAAATTGAAGCTGGCGTCGCTCAGCGTATCCATGAGCGGGCCCATCGCCAGCACCACGCACCACCCTTGCGTTAGATAGAGAGCGATCGACAGCTGGTCGAACCGGCGCGGAAACAGCAACTTTACGCCAATGCCGACAGCGGCTATCACCCACACGGCAGCAAGAATGATCATCCCCGTCGCGCCGCCAATCTTAAGGGCGAATGGGGTATAACTTCCCGCAATCATGACAAAAATAGCTGAATGATCGATGCAGCGAAGCCATTCTT
This sequence comes from Hyphomicrobiales bacterium, assembly GCA_019634405.1. Classification (GTDB taxonomy): domain Bacteria; phylum Pseudomonadota; class Alphaproteobacteria; order Rhizobiales; family Rhodomicrobiaceae; genus JAHQVI01. Next base: position 4,293 of record JAHQVI010000095.1, on the reverse strand, counting down.
TCAGATATGGCCTGCTGATGAGATGATAGCTGGCGGAGGCGGTGAACATGCTCACCATGCCAGCGCTATAAACGCTCAGCCCGGCAAGATCGCGAAAGGGTATCCGGCCGATTGCCGCGAAGTGAAGAGCAATAGCGCCGGAAATGCAGAGCACAATCCCGGCCAGGTGGACAACGGCGTCAGCAATGCGCTCAGCCCTTGAGTAGATCGGAAACAATTGGGCGGCCCTACGTTACTCGCTTCGTCAATTTAACGCGCGCAGCGCAGAACGACAATCGTATCCTCGATATCAACGCAAAAGCCGTCAGCAATGCGCGGTCAGCGCTTGCGACCGCCACCGCCGCGGGGAGGACGGTTGCCGCCGGGGCGGGGGCCTGAATCGGTCTTGTGGCGGAATACAACCCGGCCTTTTTCAAGATCATAGGGGGTCATTTCCACGGTCACACGGTCCCCGGCAATGGTCTTGATCCGGTTTCTCTTCATGCGCCCTGCCGTATAGGCAATGATTTCGTGCCCATTATCAAGCTGCACGCGAAAACGTCCGTCCGGCAGCACGTCCGTAACGGCGCCTTCGAATTCGAGTGTTTCTTCCTTCGCCATTCAAGCTCCTGTTTAACCTGTACGGGGCATCGCTGCGCTATGCTTGCGGCCCAACGCACGGCTAATCCTGTAAATTTGTTCAAGCATAACCCGCCGCACACAGCCAATCCGAGTCTGGTCGGCGCGATCTCTCGCCTACTGCGGCCGGAAATAAGGACTCCCGCATACCTGCTAGGCAAATTGGCCAATTAGGCGGAAAAGTCAAGTCAGCCTTAGGGCGTCATATGCGGAAAACCGATTTCCTGGCCCTAACCTTGCTAATGTTCCATGCCAAGCAGACCCACGCCGATCTTCTTGCCGGTGCCGCTGGCCGCCATGGCGAAGCCGAAATGCGTCGCGTCGGTCTGCATCAGCATCTCGTTGTAACGGTCGTCGCCCAGCCACCTTTCGGTAAAATAAATCGCATCGGGCCTCACTGGTTCCGTTCCGCACCCGCCGCATGACGCGATGACAACGGTCAGCTGCGCCCAGTCGTTCTGGGATTCCGCTGGCACCGCTTCATAAATGTCGCCCGAGCTGTCGACCTTGAATTCGCTGTCGTTCCTCCCTGGAAGCAAGTTCTGCGCCCCCTGGCTCAGCGAAGCGCTTGGGCGAAGTTCCACCTTTCCGTTGGCCTTGCGGCTCCGGTTTATCTCGGCAAGCGCGACTTCGAGCTGTTCCTGTGGCGTCAACTGCTTCGTGTCAGCACCAATATCGTCGCCCTGTGCCGTGCCGGGGCCTGAAAAAGTCTGCACGGCGTACAGCATCTTGCCCTGCCCTATCACAAGGCCATAACCGAACTCGGTCAGCCCTTTGCGCAGAATATTGGCGCGGTGGCCGGGACTGTTCATCCAGCCCTCATGCATCTGGCGGACATAGCTTTCGTCGATCGGTGTCTTGCATCCGTCGCATTTCGCGATGTTTTCCGCGGTCAAAAGCCACGGATCGCCTCCGACGGCTTCATAACGACCGCTGACCGTCATACCTTCGGGCGAGTTATGAGAATAATAATCCCGCGCCAGCATGTCATCGGCGTGCGATTGCGCGATCTGCGTCAGTTTTCGCTCCAGAGTGAGCGGCGGCAATTGGCGGCTGGTTCGCTCCTGATTGACCAGTTGCAGCGCCAAGACGCGCAAGCTGTCGGACACGATCTCCTGCGCCAGCCCCGGTCCACTCAAAATCACGCAAACAAAAAGGAATGCCGCGATATGCGGCGTCATGACCCCCACCAGAGAACGCATTCCTATCCCTCAAACAACACTCAATTTAATCTCGGAAATACCATCGACACCGCCATGCAATCTGTCGCCGCGCTGCACAGCGCCAGCGCCAGCGCCCGCCGGCGTGCCCGATAGTATCAGATCCCCCGGCCGTAACTCGAAACGTTCTGACAGAAAAGCGATTATTTCCGGAACCTTCCAGATCATCTGATCGATGTCGCCATTCTGCCGAACTTCGCCGTTGACCTCCAGCCAGATCCGGGCGGAGGCGGCGTGTCCGCATTGGCCGACAGGCACGATCTCAGAGCATGGAGCGGAGCACTCGAAAGATTTCGCCGTCTCCCACGGACGGCCCCGCGCCTTGGCCTCGGCCTGAAGGTCGTAGCGCGTCATGTCCAGCGCCACGCCATAGCCGAACACCGCTTCCAGCGCCCTGTCCTGCGGAATGTCGACCCCACCACCACTCAGCGCGATCGCAAGCTCGATTTCGTGGTGGATTTCGCTGGTCGCGCCTGAGTAAGGAAAATCCCTCCCCGGCGGAACGATGCAATCGGCGCTCTTGAGAAAAACATATGGCGCTTCGCGGCCTTGATCTGCGCCCAATTCGACAGCATGATCCGCGTAGTTGCGCCCCACGCAATAGATCCGGTGAATCGGGAATGACGCGACCGTATCTCTCACGGGAAGAATGGCAAGCGGTTGAGGCGCGAAGATCAGCGGTGGCGAGGCCGGCCTGTTGGTCATACAGGGCGCTCCTTTCGGTTACGACAATATTTGCGCGTCAACCGTGTAATCAGATCCATGAAAACGTCAAGCAGCGCCGTGCTCCAAACCATGATAGCCCCATGGTTTAACACGGAAATAGTGCGCGTCAGCATTGACCGGTTAAAGATCAGGCGAACTCCCCTTCAATTGAAAACGCTCTGGCCTAGCTGTCGATGCGAAACCACATCGCCGCTTTCTTTGCTGCGTCGTCTTAGAACCTCCAGCGAAGCGCTTTGGGGAATTTCATCACATTGCGCAAGTGAGTCAAAGGCATGGGCAATCGTCATGCCCGGCGGCGTCCAGAGCGTTTCCGCCACAAGGACGCCACCCGCCATGCCATTCCGTCTTTTGGACTTCTCAGCCCGAATTCATACGTAAAGCAGACTGATCAGCCTAATATTTCATATAGACGGTCCGTTTCTGGAGATATCCTTCAATACCGTGCTCCCCATCTTCGCCGCCAAGCCCCGACAGTTTGTGGCCGTTGTGATAGCCCTGAATATACCCGACAATGCCCTTATTCAGGAAGATTGTCCCGGTCTCCATGCGCTGGATCGCATCCATGTAGATCGCCGGATTTTTTGTCCAGAGATATGCGGACAGCCCATCCGGCCGATCATTGGCGATATCGAGCGCTTCATCGTAATCCGCCACCCGCACGACAGGCAGAACCGGACCGAAGATTTCTTCCCGCACGGTAATCGTATCCCGGCTTGCGTTCACAAGCACGGTCGGGTTCATCCAGTTGCCGTTTTCGAACTCATGTCCGTCCGGACGTCCGCCGCCAAGGGCGATTTCAGCTCCCTGTTTCAGGGATTGATCCACAAGTCCTGCGACACGAGCTTCGGCAGCCTTGGTGGTCAGCGGCCCCATGCCGGCATTTTGCATGAGATTACCCGGCCGAACCTCTGCAGCCCGCTTCAGCAGCTTGTCGGTGAACGCATCCGCAACGGCTTCTTCGACCAGCACGGTCTCCGCGCAGATGCAAACCTGACCGCAATTGGCGTATCTGGCGATAACGGCCGCCTCGACAGCTTCGTCGATATCGCTATCCCGAAGTACGATGAAAGGCGCCTTGCCGCCCAGTTCCAGAGACAAGGCCGCAAGGTTTTGCGAGGCCGCCTTTGCAACGCCCTGCCCCGCCGGGATAGATCCCGTCAATGTCACCAGGCGGGTTCTGGGATCCGAAACCAAACGTGTCGCAAGACCGATCCCTTTGCCCGAGACCATGTTGATGACGCCCTTGGGCAAACCCGCTTTCTCGACCACACGGCAGAATTCGGCAGCAGTGACCGGTGTCGCCTCATGCGGCTTGAGAACCATCGTATTGCCGGTCACCAGAGCGGGCCCGATCTTCCGTCCGATCAGGGCCAGCGGGTAATTATAGGCGCATAATCCAATCGTGACGCCGAAAGGCACCTTGAAGATGAAGAGCTGCTCATTGGCGGCGTCCGAAGGCAGCACGTCTTCCTTAAGACGGCGCGCCGCCTCCGCCGCATAAGTCATATAGCGGATAGTGTCATCCACCTCATAGCCGGCTTCGGCCAGCGTCTTGCCCTGCTCCTTCACCAGAAGCGTTGCAAAAAGTTCCCGCTCGGCGACATGAGAATTTCACTTGAATAATGCTCCCAGCAAATGACGGGATGGTCCCGTTTTTACGGTGCGAAAGTGCATCAGGTTTATGCCTTTGATTCCAATAAGTTGGACCGGGGCTGGGAGATGTATGAGG
>JAHQVI010000094.1 GCA_019634405.1 Hyphomicrobiales bacterium | reverse complement strand
GATCAGAATTGTTTTCATGAATCAAGAAGTTCCCAGTTTTGCATGGCTTTTGATTGTGGCGGCGACCTGCTTGCGGCGCTGCTTGTCATTGCGATGTTCCCCAACTATTACTTAAGGACCAAAATGCCAAGTACGTACATAACTGTGCTATAGGCACAAAAATGTTCCTTTTGGAGATCTCATGCGCCACGATCGATATGATTGTTCGGGCGGCTGTCCTGTCGAAGCTGCATTGGAGCGGATTGGCGGCAAGTGGAAGGGGATCGCACTGTTCCATTTGCTTAAAGGCCCGCTGCGCTACAATGAGTTGAAGCGCAGCGTTGGCACGGTCACGCAGCGCATGCTGACCAAACAGCTCAGAGAGCTGGAAAATGACGGGCTGATCGAAAGACAGGTTTATCCGGTCGTCCCGCCCCATGTCGAATACAGCCTGACAGAGCGAGGCCGGACGCTGGAGCCGATTTTGCTGGCGCTGCGCGATTGGGGCCGGACCAATCTGGACTAGGAGCGCCCGCCCGACGGTTGTGGACACCGACAGGATTAAGAGCATTTATCATGCTCTGCGACAAATTTGATCTGGCAGTGTCACTGATCCTTTAGCATAATCGTCGCAAAATTCTCTGCAAAACTTTGATTATGCACCTCCGCGGCACCGCCAAGATACTATCGAGCGAAATTGCGCTGTTTCGCGCCTTGTCCGTCCTTGCGCGACAAGGCGAGGCGAACCCGCTGCGGTGGATGCTGTCCTGGACCCTGATTGCGGTATTCACGCTGTCGTCCATGGTGGCCCCGGGAGTGATGCCGACGGTCCGTTCGGGCGGGCTGACCATTGTCATCTGTACCGGAGACGGGCTTGTCCAGCTACGCCCTGATGGGGACAGTCAGCCGGTCGATGAAGAACAGCGCGCATGCGTCTGGTCCATTCATACGAGCGCAGCCGACATCGTCCGCGACCTGCCAGAGACGACAAGCATAGATTTTCATGCGACGCTGATCGACACACCGATTGAGATCGCGGTCGCCGATCAGTTTCAATCCAACCAGAATCGTCCGCGCGCACCGCCTCATATCCTCTGACGCACGCAAACTGAACTCATAAATCTGTCAGAGGAACATCTTATGGTCTCGATTGACCCTGCCCAAGCGCCTGCGCAGGCTGCGTCCGCCACTGCGCCCAACAAGTTTTATTTCGCGGCATGGCGCTGGCATTTTTACGCCGGGCTCTATGTCATCCCCTTCTTCGTCATGCTCGCCATTACCGGCATGGCGATGGCGTGGATCGCCTTTATTGACGGTCGTGATGGCGAATATATCTCCGTGACGCCGAAAGAGGCGCCGCTTGCCGTTTCCGCTCAGGCCGATGCCGCCCTTGCGGCAATTCCTGGTGGCGCGCTTGTGCAATATGTCGCGCCGCGCGCCGAACATCTTGCCGCAATCTTCCGCGTCGATCGCGACGGGACAGCGACGATGATTGCGGTCGATCCTTACACGGCGCAGATCCTTGCCCAATATCCGCGCCGCAGCGGTCTGTATGACACGATGGAGAATCTGCATGGCGAGCTGATGCTGGGCATGATTGGCGATCGCATGATCGAAATTGCCGCTTCGCTGGGGATCGTGCTGATCGCGACAGGGCTGTATATGTGGTGGCCGCGTAACAGCCATTGGCGGGCGGCGCTGGTTCCTTCATTGGGGCGTGGCCGCGCATTATGGAAATCGCTGCATGGCGTCTTCGGGTTCTGGGTCTGTCTGTTTCTCCTGTTTTTCCTGATATCCGGTCTGGCATGGGCAGGCATTTGGGGCGGAAAATTCGTGCAGGCGTGGAGCCAGTTTCCGGCGGAAAAATGGGACAATGTTCCGCTCTCCGATACGACCCATGGCAGTATGAACCATGGCCCCAAGGAAGTTCCCTGGGCGCTGGAACAGACGCCGATGCCTGCTTCCGGGAGCGATGCCGGGATCGCAGGGCTTCCAGGCAACACGCCGGTGACTATCGATACGATGGACGGGCTGGCGCGCCAGATCGGGTTTACGGAGCGCTATCAGCTGAACCTGCCCACGGGGAAGAGCGGCGTGTGGACTTTCAGCCGCGATTCGATGAGCACCGACAGCGTCGATCCCACGTCGGACCGCACCACCCACATCGATCAGTATACCGGCAAAATACTGGCCGATGTGCGTTACGAGGATTGCTCGCTTGCAGGCAAGGCGATGGCTGTTGGCATTGCACTGCATATGGGAACAATGGGGCTCTGGAGCGTGCTGGCCAATAGCGTGGTGTGCCTTTCAGTCGTCCTGCTTTGTGTCAGCGGCGTTGTCATGTGGTGGAAGCGCCGCCCGCTGAAGCTGGCCCGGCTTGCCGCCCCGCCGATGCCCGACAATCTGCCCTTATGGCGCGGTGCGGTGTTTGCCGGGCTCGCGGTTTCGCTGGCCTTCCCGATGGCCGGGCTGACATTGCTCACCGTGATGCTGCTGGATGCGATCGCCATTTCCCGCTTGCCGGTCTTGAAGCGCGCGCTGTCTTGAGGATGGGAGGACGGTCCCGCGCTTTGCAAGCGGGATCGTCCGTCTTATCCGCTCAAAATCATCCCTCCGCCCACGCCGGCCGTCCCCAACGAGCCGAAGCACGGGGTTTGATCGCTTTTTGCACGTGGATCGCGGCGCGGCGCGCTTCGGCGCTGTCCCGTTGCGATTGCTGGAATTCGAAACGGTCAGGTACGCGGCTGAAGGCGATCTTGGTTCCGGCATATTGCAGGTTCTGGCCATGCTGTGAGGCAAGCGTCAGCGTGTCGCCGCCATATTGATCGTTGATCTTGTCGATGACGCCCCACAATTCCTCGCAACGATGCGCCACGGAGTTTTTGCTGTCGGCGTGAAGGAAAAGATCGTGCTGGCGATGCGCGACGGGCACGAAGTCGAACAGCCCGATCTGTACATGCCGGAAGCTGGCGCGTGCGCCCGATTTGGCAACGAGGCCCGGCCACATGGCGTCGAGCCAGCGCAGAAAGACGAAGCTGTCCTGCGTCGGGGGAAAACGGACATGGCTCGCCCACCCCTTTTCCCACTTGTCGCCAGCCAGCATGAAACCGCCCGCCGCAAGCCCGTAGCGGCGCAGGCGCAAAGCCGCCTTCAATGTCAGCGTACGGGCGACGAAACGCGCCTTATGCGCAACCCGGCTGTCAGGATCTAGCACGCGGCTATGGCCGATGACGCTGCGCTGCGTTTCCTGGTCGGGAATGTCGAAGCCGTGCAGCGCGTACCAGAACCGCTCGCCGCCGACGCTGCCCCAGATCGCGCGCGCCTGCTTCGGCGATAGCCGCCAGAGCTGGACGACAGACCTGACGCCCGCATTATCAAGCCGCCGGTTCATACGGGGACCAACGCCGGGCAGATCCCTTAAATCAAGATCCAGCAGACGTCCAGGCAGATCCCGCCCGCGCAGCACGACAAGGCCGTCCGGTTTTTCCATGTCCGTCGCGATCTTGGCGAGCAGGCTACTCGGCGCAAGGCCGATCGAGCTTTTGAGATGTGCGCCGACTCGTTCTGCGATTCCCTGCTTGATCCGGTGCGCCAGATCGATGGCGGCGTCCGGGTGCGCCTCGGTGCGGTCGAGCTTGCAGGCCATCTCGTCAATGGACCAGACCTTGTGGACAGGGATGTGCCGGTCGATCTCCTCGATCAGCCGGTGGTGATAGTCGACATACAGCTCGTGGCGCGCGGGAACGACCAGCAAGTCCGGGCAAAGTCTTTTTGCATCGGCGATCTTCGTTCCGGTGCGAATGCCGAAGCGCTTGGCTTCGTAGCTGACGGCAATGGCGCAGGTCGTGTCGCTCATGACGGGCGCGACGGCCACCGGGCGATTCTGCAGCAACGGATTTTCCTGCTGCTCCACGCTCGCGAAGTAGCTATTGAAATCGATGAACAGATAGCGCAGCGGCTTGTTTGCGGCGTCCGTCATGACCGGTGTCTTCTCGTTGGAGACCTCCGCCGCATCGGAATTCCGATTTCCTCCCGCACAGGCGTGTGGCAGAGATCTCCGTTAGCAACGCTAAGAACAAAAGCAGAACTTTAGGGATCTGTCCAGCACCTTGCCCCATTTGTTCACGGGAAAAAGAACCAGCGGGAGGTTTACGCGTCCGATAAAGATCTTTGCGAGGACGGCAACGCCGCCAGCGATGGGAACTCTGCGCGGGACCCCCAGCCCTGACAAATCGAACAGGTTGTCTCGCCCGGGCTCAGACGAACCTCAGCCTCAAGCAGTGTCCCGGTGACCTGATCCGCCGTAAATCTTTTCCGCGCCGCTATTGATCTTTTCCAGACAGGCAGAGGGCGGGGCGATGACAGCTTCGGCAGTCCGGGCTAGATTCGGCTGAGATGCGGGCGCGAAGGATCGCGCCAAAGACAGCGGAAATCTGCTCCTGCCTGGTCCGGGCACCAGCCTTGCGAAAGCGCTTCAATGATCACGGCGCGCACCATTGCGGGCGTGCAACTGGGTTCGCAGCCCTCCTCGCCCGGTATCCACCAGACCCAACTGGAGCCGTGGCCAAAATGATCGCTGATTGCAATAAGCTTTGCGCCTTTTCCGTGCATTGCCTGTACAATGAGAGCGCTTCGGGCGACCTGCCCTTTAACACCTGAGCCCCTCTCGGATTGATCGAGCAACCAGGATCGAAATGACCAGCGGAACCGGCGGTCGGCAACCGAAATCGGCCGGGAATGTTTCTTGTTCACCGCCATGGCGACTGCCGATCCCGGTTCACAGTCCGGCCCCCGGAAGCCGAATCACGTCTTCCCTTTTCGTTACTGCTGCGCCCGGAGATATTTGCGCTGAACCCAACCGGCGATTCCCAGATAGCGGACATGGCAAAGGTCCTGATTGCATTCTCCGATCGGGGCGATGCTGGCCGCGTAGGAGGGAATTTCACCGATAATGTCGGCGTCCTGTCGTGGCTGGTCGAGCACGTCGAGCGGTGTCCACAAAGGCAGACCGCTTACCTTGTAACTGAGCGATTTCGACAATTCCGGGTCGGCCATGTGCCGTCTCTCGATCCAGCCGCGAATACCGTTGGCGCGAACCAGACACCACTTGCCCGAACAGTCTTTCAATTCCTCAATCCGGTCTTCATTCTTGTCGAGCTGGCCTAAAACCCTGGAGCGTTCGCTAGGCTTCGACCGGATATCTAGCGTTTCCTTGCCGGCAAGCCCGGCGAGCGAGTAATATTTGTTGCCCTCCTGCGGCACGAGCCGGGCCGTCTCATAGGGTGTGTCGGGCAACGCTTGCGTCGCCGTATTGATGGTGCCGTTGATGGCCTGTTCGTTCGATAGCTCCTGGGACAAGTTCAGCCGGATCGCCGCCGTGGTTTCCCCATTCGTCGAGGAACCGTCATGCGCCGGCGTAAGGATCAGAGATGGCAGCCACCCGATCAGCGGCCCCGAGCGTATATAGCACCAGCCTTTCACGCATGCCCCGAGCCCTTCGACGCTGGTGGTCCCCTCATTCAGTTTCCCGGCAATGGGGAGCGTATTGCTGGGAAAAGCATAGACGGAGACCGCTTTGCCAACAGGATTGAACACGCGAAGGATCTTGGCTTCCGACAAGGCTGCCATGTCGCGTTGATCGAACTGTCTGCTATTGGCGGATCGACTGTTGCTGGCGTTTCTGGAATTATCCCGCCTTCGGGGCGTGGTGATTTCAGTCGTCGTCTCATCCGGCGCGAGATAGCGGCTGTATACCCAGCCCTTCATCCCGCGAAACTCCGTCTTGCACCATTTCTTGGAACAACCAAGATGTCTGAGACCCCGGGCGTCTCCGGGAATATAGGCCAGGATACGCGACCGGCTGGTCGCAGCCTCGCGAAGATGTACGCGGCCTTCAGGCTGAATCTCGATAATACGCCAGCTCTCTGCGGCTTGCGCCGGAAAAATGCACGCGGATAACAGAAACCCGGTGATCGCCAATGCTCGGCTGAACAAGACGCGGTATGTCATGTTTTGCGCTCCCAAACGCAAGCTGGCGTCAATATGACCAATTTCTCAAAAGCAGCTGACAATCCGGCGAAGCATTCAGGCCCACTCCGAACACCGCATATTCAATCAGTTATTCAGGTAGCCGGTAAATTGAGACATTCATTGACGGTGGATTAGCAGCTCAGTCTGATAACGCTTATAATGCCGTAAGAACGAATTGAGTAGAAGCATAATTATGCAGAAAGTTAATTCGGCTGCGACTTGGAATGTTTCCGCCATGTTGCTGATTTGTTCTTTTGCACAACCCCTGCTTGCGTCGCATCAAATTTGCGTAAAAAAGTGGTATTGGCAGGGAATGTTCACCAAAGGCCTGTTAGCGCTAAGATGGCCTCAAAGTGACCGCCTGATGGAAATTCAGGAATAATGTTCTTGCATTTGTGGGCTGAAAGGAACCGCGATGTCTCCTCAACATCTTCCATCATTGGCTGTGGTGTCGTGCTCGGTGGTGTTGGCGTTTGCGCTGCAGGCCGTACGACCCGCCAGCGCGCAGGACAAGACTGATGCGCCCTCGGTCAGTATGGAACCTGCAGCCAAGGAAGACCGACGGACTTATCTCAACGATCAGCGCGCCGGTGAGTTGCTCTCCGCGATCGATAGCCTTCTAAGCCGCGCGGCGAAGGAACGCGCCGAGATGAAGGATCTGCCGAGCCGGGAGCGCTATGTCATCCCCCCATTGTGGCAGGAAACCCGGGAGGACAGGGAAAACGATGTCGAGGAGCTTCTGGGGTCGGTATTGGAGATTGTAACCGATGCTCCGGTTATCGAAATGCAGAAGAAGCTCCGCCAGAGCCGCGACCAAATATCGTCAATGAAGGACCAGATCATTTCCCTGCGTGAGCAGCGCATGCGCGCGCCGGAGGACGGTATGCTTCCGGGAATTCTTTCGCAAACGCAGGGCTCTATAGATGACCAGATCGCAGAGCTTGAGGCGCGGATCAAGCGGAATGAAGACGCGATCGCCCGGACAAAGCAGGACATCAAGGCCGCATTGGCGCAGGCAGGCATCGAGCTTAGCAATGAGCAGGCGGACCTCCTGCTCGACAGCGTGCTGGGCGGCGATCTCATCAAGCTGGTAACGGCGTTTCAGGCCGCCCGCGCCGTTGACGACCAACTCGCCAAGCTGCTCAGCGCTTCCGATAATGATATCAAGGCCGCTCGCCGCTATTTTGCGATGCATGCCGCGCTGTTTGCCATGATGGTCCACGCGCAGGACCTTCTCATCGACAAGATCGACGCGGTCTATGTCACGAAGCTGCATGGTATTATCGCCGATATCCGTAAGACCAGGAGCCGGACTCAGCGTTTGCTTGAAGAACAGAACCGGTCGGACCAGCAGCGCGCCCTGGAGGCCAATATCGAGGCTCAGAATTTCGCCGAAAAGGTCGCGAGTTTCTATCGGGATTATCTGTTGACGCAACGTCGGCAGATTGCCGAGGCGCGGGAGCGGACACTGCGCGATCTTGCAATTGCGGACAATACGTTCGAGACGGTCGAGGCCAGTTTCCAGCTCCATGAGTTGATGCAGGACGCGCGCACCTCGTTCGAGGCGTTGCAGAAGCTTGAAGCGCCCGGCTTCGATCAGGTCTTCAAGAATGAAACACTGCGGCGCGAATTTGAAAATCTGACGCGCAAGCTCGGCCCGACATCATAACAAAAGCCCTTCGGAAAGAGCCGCTGCGTGCGATCCCCATGGAAGGCGGGGATGAGATCATGATCTTGTAGAAGGTTGTGCACCGCGTTTAGTGCGCCTGAGTTTTAACCGGTCGCGATGGTGACGCTCTGTTGCTTTGCCTAAGCATCGGATTTGCCCGAAAACCGGCATCCGCTTTTCAGTCCGATACTCTTTTGCTGAAGCATCGGATCTGTCCGAAAACCGGTATCCACTTTTCGGTCCGATGCGTTAGAACGGGTTCCAGGTCTGGCGCTCTGTGAATTTCAGATAAGCAAGGCTTGCGCCGAGACGCAGGCCGATCCCAGTCCGGATGGGAACCATGACCATTCCGCGCTTGCCCAGCACGTTCAGCCCGAAACCGCCCGCGACATAGGCGGAACCGCCAATACCGGTGAAGCGGCCATAAATGTCGTCATGTTCCTTGAGATTATAGACCAGAAACAGCGTGCTTGACCCTTCCGCGCCGACATCGGTGCCAAGCGAGGGCCCCTGCCAGTATATTTCAGAAATCTGGCCGTTCTTCAGGTGCAGATCGCCCTTGCCATAGCGTAAGCCCGCAAGGAAGGCTGCGCCGCCCTCGCTCCCGGTGATATAGGCGTTGGGACGCCCATATTGCTGGAAGGCGTAGTTGATCGCGCCAGCAAATTCCGCCGTGATCGTGCCGAACACGCCGCGCCCGGCGCTGCGGATTTCATCGATCGTGAAGCTGTCATCCTGCGTGGCGGGCGCAGGTAAATCCAGTTCCTCCGGCATCGCCGGCGGCTGAAGATTTTGCGGCTCGGCGCGCGCCATGACATCTTCATCGAGATACGATGAATTTTCGGTCGTCGTTTCCTCGAAGGCAGGCGTGTTCGCAGCTATTTCCTGTGTTGCTTGCGGACGGCGTTCAGGAAAATCCGGCTCGGCTCCGGGGACGGGGGGCGCTGTTTCCTGCGGCGTTGCCTGCTGCGGAGACGCCGAAGTCGTGACCTGCTGTTCTTGCGTTGGTTGGGGTTGGTATGACGGCGTGTACTCCGGCTCGGAACTGACGGGCGCTTCCGTTGGAGGCGGCACAACTGCCAGTTGCTGGCGGTGCGTTTTCGCTTCGCGCTGAACTTGGTCGGCTTTCTGTGGAGCCGCCTTCAGGGCGACATCGGCATTGGCGAGCATGTAGCCGGATTTCTGTCCCATGACAGTCAACATCCGGTCGCGCACATGTTTGAGTTGATCGAGTTTTGCGCAGTCGATCTGAGCGATCGGCGTGCGACTCAGATTGTCCATCAGGTTGACCAGCTTCTCGATCTCACGATTGAATTCCTCGACGCGTTCATCCTGCAGCTCGGCCGCTTTGGCGCGAATCTCATCCTGGCTGAGATTGTGTTTTTCCTGATATTCCAGCAGCTTGGCATTGTAGCGTTTCGCACCGTCGACGTTCAGCTCGCGAAGCGCGCGCGCTGTGTCGTCAACGACGGTGCCGAAATCCTCAGCCGTACAGGCTCGGGCCTGTGTCACGCCAATTGACGTTGAAACGATCAAAAATGCGAATATGGCAACAGTGGTGTAAGCCAACGTGTTCATGCCCATGCTCCTTGAGAGGCGCGCCCAAATGCTGCCGTTCGGTTCCGGCAGTGTCTTTTCAAAATCTCCAACGTTCATCACGTCTCGGCGATTGTGACCAGCAAGCTTCATATCTACCAACTGTGGCGAGATTGCCATAATTTACCGATTCCGACGTACACACGTTATATCAAGTCGCCCTGACCGGCAAAATATTCACAAGATGATCACCACATCTTTGCCGGCAAAAATTGGCGTGGTAACAAGACCTTGACTTCATACATGCGTCAATTTGAATTTAATTAAAAATAATACTCACGTTAAATGATGAAAAATGAACAAACTCACACTCATTAAAGGCGTTATCTCCGGTCTGGGCGCGTGCGTCGGGGTAATGCTCATGTTTAAACTCGGCGAAATCTCTTCAGTTCCGTTAAGCGCAATCCCTTTTGCGACGTCCATCGTGCTCGTAGCGGGCACGCCGACAGCCGCGCCTGCGCGAAATCGCGCCATAATTCTCGGACACTTGATTTGCGGTGGGATGGGGGTGCTGATGCATTTCAGCGGGCTGGAATCGCCTTGGGCCGTCGCCATAGCGGTTGCCGCAAGCGTTGTTATCATGCTGGCAGTCGACGCATTTCATCCGCCTGCAGGCATTACGCCTTTCGTCCTCTACGCTTCCACGTTCGATTGGGATTTTCTGATTGTCCCCGTGCTCACAGGGGCCGTGACCGTCGCCATTCTTGCGCGCACGATCGAAAAGCTCATGCAGCTTGCGGACAAGCTCTGGACCGTCCCGCCGCGTTCACCCTGATCAGGGCGCCCAGCGATAGACCCAGCGTTCGGTCAAGGGTTTGCCGGACTGACTGATCTGGAAGCTTATGTCGGCTTCTTCCTTGCCGTTGGGGCGAAATTCTATCGAGATGCGCTTGCCGTCCAGATAGGGGTTCGGTCCGACCGTATAGGCCCAGATCAGCCCGGTGCTGGCAGTGACCTCATAGTCCCAATATTCCGTCACCGCATCAGCATGGAGATCGCCGCCCTGCAGATCGACGACGAAATAGCGGCTGTTTGGCTCCAATCCCTTGCCGGCTCGCGTATTGACGACGCTTGCGACGGTTCGGTCAGTTGGTACATCCTCCACCCAGCTCAACCTGTAGCGATAATTGTATGCTTTGCCGGGCTGCATCGGTTCGGCAGGCCGCCAGAATGCAATGATATTGTCCGCATACTCATTATTTGTCGGCAACTCGATCAGGTCGACCGTGCCATCGCCCCAATCCGACAGCGGCTCGACCCATGCGCTCGGCCTCTTGTCGTAACCGGCATTGATGTCCTGATAGGCTTCATAGCTGCGTTCGCGCTGCATGAGACCGAAACCGCGCGGTGATCTGTCCGAAAAGGCCGAATACAGGATTGGTCCGCCGGTTATGACAGGACGCCAGATCCAGTCACCAGCGCCGGTATGCATCAGCAGGCCATCGGAATCATGGACGCGCGGGCGAAAATCTTCCCAGCGCGTGTGATCGGCCGGGCCAAAGAAGTACATGCTGCTGAATGGCGCAATGCCGGCATGGGTCAGCTCCCGGCGCGGATATAGCTCGCATTCAATGTCCATGACTGTATTGGTGTGGTGTTCGATAGCGAAGCGATAGGCGCCGGTGACGCTCTTGCTGTCGAGCAAGGCGTAGAGCGAAATGGTGCTGGCGCCTGGCGCGGGCTTTTCAACCCAGTAGGCTGTAAATGCCGGGAACTCTTCACCGCCCGGCTGAACGGTATTCAGGGACAGGCCGCGTGCTGAAAGTCCGTAGACCTGGGTTGCCGCACGGCTGCGAAAATAGCTTGCGCCCTGAAAGACGGCAAACTCGCTATATGTATCTGATTGCGCCTCGGGCGCGAGCAGACGCACGCCCGAATAGCCGGCATTTGATGGAATTTCGACCTGCTCTTCCGCCGGGCCGAAGTGAAATAGCGACCGGTCATATTCGAGCAGTTCGGCCCGTTCGTTCTCGATGACGTGGATCTGGACCGGGGCGCGGTAAAGGTAGCCTGAATGAAACAGTTCCATCTGGTACGGGAATGGGCCGTCTTTCCAGAGGGCGCGGTCATGTCTGAAGGCAATGTTGCGATACTGATCGTAATCCAGTTTCGCGAGCGTTTCGGAAACGGTGCGGTCAGGCGGCGCGTATGAAGATGCGGCGAGGTCCCTGGCTTGATCCTTCAGGCGATCCCAGGAAAAGCGGCCGACATCGCGGCCGCGCAGAGCTCCATGGGCTGGCCGATTTATCAGTGTGGCCAGCCCAGCCAGTCCCAATATTTTCAGAAAGGAGCGGCGGTCAAGACCGCCAGCACTCATTCTCGGCACTCGATATCGTCCTCGATAAAGTGTCCGGCGCGATCGCGCTTGGCGGCGAGATAGGCAACGTTGTGAAGGGTGAAGCGCCCTTTTGCGCGATGGTTGGAGACAACATTGAGACCGGCTTCGCTCAACGCCGCAACCTTGATGGGGTTGTTGGTGAGCAGCTTGACGGATGTGTAACCAAGCTGGCGCAACATGGCGGCCGTAAATTGGAAGCCGCGCTGGTCAAGATCGAAGCCGAGGATCTCGTCGGCGTCATATGTGCTATATCCAGCATGTTGCAGGCGATAGGCACGGATTTTGTTCGCAATGCCATTGCCGCGACCTTCCTGGTCCAGATAAAGCAGCACGCCGCCGCCATTCTCCGCCATGTATTTTGCCGAGCCGCGAAGCTGGTCGCCGCAATCGCATTTCAGGCTGGCGAACAGATCGCCGGTCAGACAGGCGGAGTGCAGACGGACATAAACAGGCTGGTCAGTGGGCGGATTGCCGATGACCACTGCGACCTGATCGCGCATACCTTCGCCACCACGGAAAACGACGAATTCCGAGTCGCCGATATCGTCGAGCGGCACAGGTGCGCGCGAGACGATGCGCGGTGTATTGATGAACTGCGCCCGGTAATGTTTCATCGATTCCGTATCGACCGTCGCCAGACCGGTGCTCCGGACTGCACTGTCCTCGCGAACAGGGATGGTAATGGCGGCTGGTAGCAGCATGGCCATGCGCATCAGATCGAGCGCGCTTTCATCGAGCGAGGTTGCCGGTTTGGGAGCAGGTCCGTTCAGGCGTTCGTCCGTCTGCGAAATGATGTCGTGAATTTTATGAGCGTCGAGGTCGTCCAGCGGGATCGTGCCTGAGCTTGCGACATTATGCCCAAGGGCGAGTAGACGCTTGGGAGCTAAAATGAGCCGGGCCTGGCCTTCGCTTACGTCCCTGACGGGGCCCAGCATGTGATCTTCAATGGTTTCTGCGCATAGGACCAGATTTACATCTTGTCCGTCAGTCAGCAAGACAGGCCTCCCTGAACGCAATTCAGCCAAAGCGCGATCAACGGCCACCTCTTCCGGTTTGCCGGTCAACTGCGTCAGATCTGAGTTCTTCATCTCACTTTTGCTCCCTTTCCGGATAGCATGATTAACACGGCGAACGCTGATTTCATTCGAAATTTTGTCGCGTTCACCTTATACCTAATGCACTTCTTCCCTGGGATTTTCGCGGACATTGTGTAGCTTTATGATGAATGACAACCCAACGGACGCTTTGGCGCCACTTATACAGAGTGATTCATCAAGGCCCTATGTCGTCGCCCAGCTAGGTCAATCTCTTGATGGCAGGATTGCTACGCCAACTGGTGCTTCGAAATACATAAACGGACATGGCGCACTCGACTTTCTTCATCACATCCGTGCAAATGTCGACGCCGTGATCGTCGGTGTCGGCACCGTTCTGGCTGATGATCCTCTTTTAACGGTCCGGCGCGTAAGCGGTAAAAACCCGGCTCGCATCATTATTGATCCGAACGGGCGTCTCCCGCGCACCGCCAAGTGCTTGTCCTGCGAAGACGCCGATGTGTATGTTGTGTCTAATAGGCAGAATTACGACATCAACGCTTTGAAACTGCTTCATGTTCCGTCGACTAAAGATGGGATTGATCCTCGTGCGATTGTCAACTCTCTGTTTGACAGAGGTTTGCGTCGGATTCTTGTCGAGGGCGGGGCAAATACTGTCTCCAGATTTATTGCCGCAGGTGTCGTCGATCGACTGTATCTGCTGGTCGCGCCAATGTTGCTTGGCTCCGGCCAGACTGGTCTTATGATGCCTCCGATCGATACTCTCGACGAAGCTTTGCGGCCGACGACACGCTGCTATAGTTTGGGCGACGGAGACGTGTTATTCGATTGCTGTTTTAAGAATTAGAACAGATATAAAGGCGAGTACCATGTCTCATACCGCTGAAAGCAGCACGGTTCCGACCGAACAATATTCGGGAATGTCGAAGCTTCTGCATTGGCTTGTCGCTATCTGTGTTCTCATCATGATACCGGCAGGCTTTACCATGAATCTGGTTGGTCCCGGCGATCTTCAAAATGGTCTTTATACGGTTCACCGATCACTTGGCGTGCTCGTGCTCATATTGATGATCGTCCGGCTTCTGAACCGTCTGATCGCGGGAGCGCCGCCGCCCGAGCCGACATTGACGGTGATGCAGCGCGTGGTTTCTCATATCGTGCATATGGCGCTCTATGTGCTGCTCATAGCGCAATCGCTGATCGGCTGGGTTGGCACCTCGGCGTTCGGTGCGGCAATTTCGTTCTTCGGGCTCTTTACGGTGCCGGATCTGGTCGACAAGGATCAGCCCTTGTCCGGTTTCCTCTTTGCCGCCCATTTCTGGATCGGTCTGGCGATAACGGCTCTCGTCCTTATGCATATAGGTGCGGCATTATATCACGGCATTATTCGTCGTGATGGTGTTCTACAACGGATGCTGCCCTGATTTTAAGGGTTTGAAGCCGCATCTTAACAAAAAATCGTGGGTAGTGCCGATTCCGACTACGAATCGTCGCTGCCTTGTGTATTCTGCAGGCCCATGGCGCGATATATTTTCATTACTGGCGGCGTGGTCTCCTCCCTTGGAAAAGGACTCGCCTCCGCGGCTCTGGGGGCATTGCTTCAGGCCCGCGGCTACAAGGTTCGGCTGCGCAAGCTGGATCCCTATATCAACATCGATCCCGGTACGATGAGCCCCTATCAGCATGGCGAGGTCTTTGTTACCGATGACGGAGCGGAAACGGATCTCGATCTGGGCCATTACGAACGGTTCACAAACGTCTCGGCGACAAGGCGGGACAATGTCACAACTGGCCGGATCTATCAGGACATTCTTGCCAAAGAGCGCCGCGGCGACTATCTCGGGGGCACCGTGCAGGTCATTCCGCACGTCACCGACGCGATCAAGGCGTTTGTGCTCGACGGCAATGACGACGTCGATTTCGTTCTGGTCGAGATCGGCGGCACTGTCGGCGATATTGAGGGGCTGCCATTCTTCGAGGCGATCCGTCAGCTCGGCAATGAACTGCCCCGCGGCGACGCTGTATATGTGCATCTGACGCTGTTGCCGTATATTCCGGCTGCTGGAGAACTTAAGACCAAACCCACCCAGCATTCGGTCAAGGAACTGCGCTCGATCGGCATTCAGCCCGATATTCTGCTATGCCGGTCTGACAGGCCGATCCCGATCGAGGAACGGCGCAAGATCGCGCTATTCTGTAATGTTCGCGATACGGCCGTGATTCAGGCGCTCGATGTCGCCAATATTTACGATGTGCCGGTTGCCTATCACAAGGAAGGCTTCGATCGTGAATTGCTCTCCGCTTTCGGGATCGAGGATGCCCCCGCGCCGGATCTGTCCGGCTGGATGGAGATTTCCGAGCGGATCGCCAATCCGGACGGGCATGTCAATGTTGCGGTCGTTGGCAAATATACCGAGCTGAGCGACGCCTATAAATCGCTGATACAAGCGATTGTTCATGGTGGCATCGCCAATCGTGTTTCGGTGAAAATAAACTGGGTTGATTCGGAGCTGCTGGAATCCTCGCCCGCGGTCGATCACCTTGAAAGCGCCCACGCTATTCTCGTGCCCGGCGGTTTTGGCCAGCGCGGGACGCAGGGCATGATCGAGGCGGCGCGCTACGCCCGCCAGCGTCAGGTTCCCTATTTTGGCATCTGTTTCGGCATGCAGCTCGCCGTGATCGAGGTTGCGCGCCATGTCGCCGGCGTCAATGATGCGACCACCACCGAATTCGGGGAAACGCAGGCCCCTGTCGTCGGCTTGATGACCGAGTGGACGCAGGGCGAAACACGCGAGACACGTGCGGTGGACGGCGATCTTGGCGGCACGATGCGGCTTGGTGCCTATCCGGCAAAGCTCAAGACCGGCAGTCAAATTGCGGAAATATATGGCGAAACCGACATTGAGGAACGCCACCGGCACCGCTATGAGGTCAATATGAACTATCGTGCCAAACTCGAAGAGGCGGGGTTGGTTTTCTCGGGCGTTTCCCCGGATGGCGCATTGCCGGAGACGGTGGAGATCGCCGATCACCCCTGGTTTATCGGCGTGCAGTTTCACCCCGAACTGAAATCGCGTCCCTTCGCGCCGCATCCGTTGTTTTCATCATTTATTCATGCGGCGGTCGAACAGAGCCGTCTTGTCTGATGATTGGACGCTAAAGCGTGAGCGTGGCTACTGCATCGGACCGAAAAGTGGATGCCGGTTTTCGGATAAATCCGATGCTTCAGCAAAGAGAGCATCGGATGGAAAAGTGGACACCGGCTTTGGGTCCGATGCCAAAACAGATCGATAGAGCGTCTCAGCGGTGACCGGCTAAAGATCTGGCGCTCTAATGCATCATGCTCGATGCCGGATTGATGACGATAACACCGGCAATGATGAGGGGGATTCCTGCGATCGCTGCGGCGTCTGGCATCTGCCCGAAACATCGCTGCGCCGATTAACACGATGAGCGCTGTCGCTGGGCCGGACCATATCGCATAAGCTACGCCGGACCGGTATCGTGCGCGGCGCGATCGACAGAAAGAAGATTGCCGTGGCACAGGAAATGGCGGCACTGTCCATCGGGCCGAGCCTGCTGAAGCCGTCCTGCGCGTTGAGCGACGATGGTGCCGTTAGCTTCGGCTATAATCGCCAAGGTGAGATAGAGATACGCCATGATCGTTCTCTCATATGAATGATCCGTGTTTCAGCAACATATGGAGCGAATGGGCGCAGTTGCCAGCGGGACGGATCTATTCCGCCGGATCATGAAAGACCGCAATGATGCCGACGCAACGATTGAGAGGCTCCGACACGCCATCCGGGGTTTGATATGGCCCGGCGCCTTCTCCACGCCCCTCCACGACCATCGGCACATCTAGTCCGGACTCCTTGATGATACGCGCAACATTGTCGGCGCGCGTCTGCGATGTCGCCTTGTTCGAGACAGGGTCGCCCAGCGAATCGCTAAAGCCGAAGATCCGGATTTCAACCGGGTTCTGCTCCTTGATGGCCTCGATCGCCTTGGCGATCTTATGTTTGCCGACATAGGTGATATTTACGCCGCCGGAGTCAAAATGCACCTCGGTCAGCAGCTTCGTCCTGACCTTGGGTTTGGGCAGAAACGCCGCAGTGGTGAGGATTTGCTGATTGGTTGCGACAGGCATGTCGAAGCGTTTGCCGGCGCCAATCCGACCGGTCCCGTCGCGAAAGCTTGCATAGGCGACAACTTTACCGGCAATCGGGATATAGATGATCTGGAAGATATGCGCATTCGTTTGGCGGGTGCGTTCCCCGGCGATCAGAATCTTTGACGCCTCATTGGTGAGTTCGTGCGTTTCAACGGAGCAATCGTCAAGGCGCTTCCTGCCGAGAATTGTTTCGGCCAGTACCTTGTTCATAGCGGAAAGCACAATCGGTGAAAACAGAATGCTTGCGCCATCAATATTGATGATATGCAGATTGCACGGATCTGTAACAGTCGCGCCGCCTGTAGTCCCGGAGGCGATTTCTGTCATCGTTGAATTCAAGACGAGATCGTTTGGAAAGACATAAAAATCCTGCGCTTTCGAAATCTCAATCTGAAAATGCATGCTCAATAAAACCATGCAAGCAATAAAGAAAAAAAATTTTTCAGTTTTATGCGCATACTGAAACAGACACTTCATCTTCTTATCCCCATCTGTATGCATAATGTTTTCTTTAAGATCTTGCGCTCAGATATAACAATAACGTAAGCTAAAATATATTCAAAAAATACCATTCCTGCTCAGGCTTAAGAGCGAAGACTGTTAACAGGCTGTTTTTCCATAATTATCAAAGAAGTATGATTGGCTATTGGTGGCGCGCCTCCAAATCCGCTATAGAAGCTGAAGTCCAAATGCTTCCGATTGTACGCCATTTTTTGGCGAACTGGAGCGAATCAACCTTTGTAGCTCATCTATGTCTCCACCACTTCTTCAGCTTAAAGACATCGCCCTGACCTTTGGCGGCACGCCGCTCCTGACACGTGCGGAGCTATCCGTTTCCGAGGGTGAACGTGTCTGTCTTGTCGGGCGGAACGGCTCCGGGAAATCAACCCTCTTGAAGATTGCCGCCGGGACCGTCGAACCCGATAGCGGCGAGATCTTTCTGCAGCCGGGCGCGGTTGTGCGCTATCTCGCGCAGGAACCGGAAATGAGCGGTCATGAAACGACGCTATCCTATGTGCAATCCGGTTTGACGCCGACTGATGATCCTTATCAGGCGCAGCTTCTTCTTGAAGAAATGGGACTTGGCGGCGCCGAAAATCCGTCTACGCTTTCCGGCGGTGAAGCGCGGCGTGCTGCCCTTGCGCATGCGTTTGTGTCCAATCCGACGATCCTGCTGCTGGATGAACCGACCAACCATCTTGACCTGCCGATGATCGAATGGCTGGAAGCGCGGCTGAAACAGCAGCGCTGTGCGCTGGTGCTCATCAGCCATGACCGGCGGTTCCTGGAAAATCTTTCCCGCATCACGGTCTGGCTGGATCGCGGCGAAACCCGGCGCGTGGAGTCTGGCTTTGGCGGCTTCGAAGCGTGGCGCGATGATTATCTGGCCCAGGAGGAGCTGGCGCAGCATAAGCTTGACCGCAAGATCGCCGCCGAGGAACACTGGATGCGCTATGGTGTGACGGCGCGGCGTAAGCGCAATGTCCGGCGTGTGGACGGTCTGGCGGCCTTGCGGCAGGCCCGGCGTGATTATCGCGCCTCACAGGGCAAGGCTGCGCTCGGGGCATCCGAAGCAGAACAGTCGTCAAAGCTGGTCATCGAGGTCAAGGGCGCATCGAAAACCTATGGCGGACGCCCTATCGTCTCCGATCTTTCGCTGCGCGTCATGCGCGGCGACCGGCTTGGCAGTGTTGGTCCGAACGGGGCAGGCAAGACGACGCTCGTCAACCTGATAACCCGCGCGATGGAACCCGATAGCGGTGCGATACGGCTCGGCGCGAATCTGGAAATGGCGACACTGGATCAGCTCCGCGAAAAGCTTGATCCGGAGTGGACGCTGGCGGCGGCCTTGACAGGCGGACGTGGAGATCATGTCATTCTTGGCGGCCAGTCGCGCCATGTCGTTAGCTATATGAAGGATTTTCTCTTCTCGCCGGAACAGTCGCGAACCCCGCTCAAGGTGCTTTCAGGCGGCGAGCGTGCGCGGGTCATGCTGGCGCGCGCGCTGGCGAAGCCGTCCAATGTGCTGGTGCTTGACGAACCGACCAACGATCTTGATCTGGAAACGCTTGATGTGCTTGAGGAAATGCTCGGCGACTATCAGGGGACCGTGATCCTGATCAGCCATGATCGCGATTTTCTCGACCGCATTGTCGGCTCGGTCATCGTACCGGAAGGTGATGGGCGCTGGACGGAATATGCCGGGGGCTATGCGGATATGCTTGCCCAGCGCGGCGGCGATCTCAGCTGGAGACGGGGGGAGGGTGCGGTTGGAAGTGCGGTAAAACCGGCAAAGACAAAGTCTGCAGGTCCACGCAAACCTGATCGCAAGAAGCTGAGCTTCAAGCAGAAGCATGCGCTTCAAACCCTGCCCGCGCGGATGGATTCGCTTCACGCGGAGGTCGCTGTACTTCAGGAAAAACTGTCCGACGCCGGTCTGTATTCACGCGATCCGAAAGCATTCGAGGCCGCAACGGCGAAACTGACCGACGCACAGATGGCGCTTGCGACGGCGGAGGAAGAATGGCTCGAACTGGAGATGCTGCGCGAGGAGATCGAGGGTGGTTGAAGGCGCGGTTGCACGTCCGCCGTGCTTTGGCTGCGCGAGAGCAGGCGCAGGCGGGCGCTACGTCGCGTCGTCAACAGGGCATTTGCGCCGGGCTCCCACTATGCGCCGCCACGGCGTCTTGAGTCCCGGGCTTTGCAATGTATGAAATCTCCGGCCTGATTTTTCCGCTGTTCGGGCTCATCCTCCTTGGATATATCGAAGCGCGCCTGACAGGACGTCCGCTCGACGAGCTTGGCTGGCTGAACACCTTTATCGTCTATGTGGCCTTGCCGGCCCTGTTTTTCCGTATGCTGTCGCGCACGCCCATAGAACAGCTCGCGAGCTGGGATTTCATCGGCGTGAATATCGGTGTGACTTTCTTAATCCTCGTGCTGACATTCTGTCTGGGGCTGATTGCGACGCGCGGCGTCGTGGCCGATTCGACGATACAGGCGCTCGCGGCGGCCTACGGGAATATCGGCTATATGGGGCCGGCCCTGGCCATTCTTGCGCTTGGAGACGCCGCGGCAATTCCGGTCGCGCTGATTTTCTGTTTCGAGAATGTTATGCATTTCTCGTTGACGCCCGCCATGATGGCTCTGTCGGGCAGGAAGAAGGGCAGCGTATTTCGGCTGGTTGCCGATGTCTTGCGCAGGATTGTAACCCATCCCTTCATAATCGCCACCGCAGCTGGCGTGAGTTCTGCGGCGATCGGCTTTTCTCCTCCGGCTCCGCTGGAACGCCTGATCGACTATCTCGTTCAGGCCGCGGCGCCTTGCGCGCTGTTCGCCATGGGGGTCACGCTGGCGCTGCGGCCACTGAGACGCGTGCCTGCGGCGCTTTTCTATATTGTGCCGATCAAGCTCGTGCTGCATCCGGCGCTGATGTATCTGGTTCTGTCCTGTGCCGGGGATTTCGATCCGGTGTGGACCATGACGGCGGTCCTGCTTGCCGCGCTCCCGACAGCTACCAATGTCTTCGTCATGGCGCAGCAATATGGCGTCTGGGTCGAACGGGCTTCAGCCAGCATCCTGCTCTCAACGATCGGGTCCGTACTCACCGTCTCGCTGCTACTCTATTTCATCGGAACAGGGCAGCTTCCCGCGGATCTGTTTCCGCAGCAATAACGCAGGCGGCCCTGCCTTGACCATAAGGAAAGCGAAGGCCGGACCGGCGGCAGGTGCGGCTGATATGCGGCGCGGTTTTGATGGTCTGGCGGAGCGGGGGGCAAGCTGTGCTGAGAATGGCTCCGTTCTCGGGCGATGTGTTCGTTTTTCGCGGACGCTCCCCCTTCGTAGCGGCTCCGAGAGCAATGCTCGACCTAGCCATACGACCAACCTTGCACTAATATTCTGCATGGACCACTTCGTGGGGGCTGACCGCATTGTCTGATCTTTCCATCGATACGTTGAGAGTTCTTGAGCCTTATCCGGGAGTGTTCGCGTATTACGACGGACGGGTACCAGGAAAGCGGTTATATTCGCAGCATCCGAATTGGGTCGATGACGGTGCATATAGTTTAGGAATCGCTTCTTACTCGATCGTTCGCGGCCGTGAAGCTCTCGTCTATGACACACATATTTCTCTGTCTCATGCGCGCTTTATAAGGTCCCATCTCGAAGCTCTTGGCGTTACGTCGATACGCGTTGTGCTCAGTCACTGGCACGACGATCACATTGCAGGCAATGCGGTCTTTGCCGATTACGAAATCATTGCGCTAAAGCTGACCGCCGAAGCTCTCTCCAGGCATTGCAAAGAGATTGAGACGGGTACGCCTCCGATCTCGCCCGTTATTATGCCTAACCGGTTATTCGAGGGCCGGATCGATCTCCAGATCGGACAAACCAGGATCGAGTTGCATCATTTCGATATTCATAGCGCGGACGGGAACGTTCTCTGGCTGCCTGAAAGCAAGGTGCTGATTGCCGGCGACACGCTGGAAGACACGATCACCTATATCGCCGAGCCGGAGAATATTGCTAAGCATATTCA
Organism: Hyphomicrobiales bacterium; assembly: GCA_019634405.1. Lineage (GTDB taxonomy): Bacteria > Pseudomonadota > Alphaproteobacteria > Rhizobiales > Rhodomicrobiaceae > JAHQVI01. The sequence continues at coordinate 10,782 of JAHQVI010000094.1, read as the reverse complement.
GGACCTTCGGCGTCTTCAAACTTGGCAAATTGAGCGCATTCTGCCCAATCATGGTGATGAGCGGATGATTGCTGCTGGTGGTTATGGGCCAAGCCTGATAGAGGCGAATAAAAGCTATCTGGAACGGCTTGTAATGGAACCCAACAACGCCTCTGTGTCTCTCGAAGAGTTTGTTGCGCCCGAAATTGACTCCCGCTCAATTGTCTATTTTGAGCCGTATGAAGCAATTCATAAGCGGAATATCGAGACGCTTGGAAGGTGATCGGGTTGTTTCGGCAAGACAAGCCCACCCTGCCCGAACACGTCCTGACGCTTCAGGAGGGCCACAGTAATCTTAGTACGCTATAGCGCTTTTCATTGCCCGTACGCATAATCTGAAAAGTTTATAGTCCATACATCATTCAGCCTGCCCATCCTCGTCAATATTTGTCGCGACAATCTCTGCCAGAACGCCTTCGTAACCGCCCGCTTCCAGCTCAATTTTCTTGAGTTCTTTTCCAAGCCTTTCGCACACTGACACATCGGTTGCATGGCTGGCCGGGTCCGAAAGGTAAGGCGTAATTGCAAGGATTGCCTGTTTTTGATCAACCGCAAGCTTCAGACTGTGCGCCACATGGCAACGGAAATGGTCCATGATGAAATGCGTTGTTTTTTCCAGCTCTTCCCGCGCCGATTGGGACAATCTTTCAATGGTCGTCTCGAATTGCGATTTAATGACGGATTTAAGCTTATCCTGTTCGGCGGGAGAAAGGCGTTTGGTCCAAGAAGACGCGAAAACCGCGCCGCCGAATTCCGTTGCGATCGGATCGCTAAGAGCTGCCAGTGACGGTGTGCAGTCAAGTGCAGGCAGGAATGGATATTCAATGCGCAAATCCAATGCGTCAGCCGCGCCGCTCAGCTTGTCTTGCAGCTCACGTTCGGCATCATGTACGACAGCATTTATTCGCGACAATGCGCTCTGGAACTGATTTGAGAAATCTTCTTCGATATGGCTTCGCAGCTTCGAAATGATCGGCAAACGGATGGTTTCTGATGGCGTATGACCGGCAGTGTCCGGCTGCTCCTGCGAGGCGTCCAACCGCTCTTGCAGAAGTGCGTTCAGATTATCGAGAAGGCTGCATACCGTCCCATCAATGATGGACGCATTATTCGCCTGGGCCTGACCGATCGTTTCATCAATATATTGCTGAACTGCGGATATCTCATCGAGTTTGGCCTGCTGCTCGACAGCAATTTTCGCGGCAGTTGCGGGATCGCTCTCACTATGTGTCATGAGAGTTTTCACAAGCTCCGCATTCTTTTCCGTCCGGGTCAGTCCGTTTTTTGAGAGAATCAGCAAGGAGGCGGCGGCATATTGCATGGTTGATGCGACCGGACCGGTGCTCAGCATGTCTGAAATAGCAACGCCCAGATCCGGTATTGCAGAACGGCCCAGAATGGTTTCCGCCATCACAGCCTGCGCCGCGGCAGGATCAGAGAGCCAGAATGAGGTATGACCGTTGACAGAAAGCGAGGACGAAGACAAGCCGAAGCCGTCAGCTTCGATCAACTCCCGTTGTTCATCGACATCATTGCTCAGAGCGACCTCGGCCCAATATGCGCTTCCGGCGATGACCGGTATTTCCCGGTTCGGAAATTCGCGGCTTAGTAATGATTTCGTACGTCCAACGATCGCCGGCTTGTGGTTCTCGAAATCATCGATTTCATCGATCTTATTGATAAAAATAATGATGTTTTCTTTTCTGAGGCCACGAAGAATCCGTAGTAAATCAAGGTCAGCGTTGGAAAGCGCCTGGCGCGCTGTTATGACGATGACAAAGATGTTCCCCCGTTCGAGATTTTGCCGCGTGATCTCGTCGCGAATGAGATAGGGGTCATTGATGCCAGGTGTATCAATAACAACGGTCGGGTAAAGAAAGCTTGTGAGACCGGAGTAGATGTGAGCGGCCTTGGTAATGGTAGAAAATTCGCCTGCAGTGGCTGTATCATCATCGCCAAGTGGAGATTCGGCGGCGATATATCTTTCAAGCAAGCCGGGTATCACCGTCTCAAAACTATGATTTTTGCCGAGTAACGTTTGATAACGCGGGCCGAGCTTGCTTTCTGCCCGGCTCCTCATATCGCTGACTTGCTTGTGAATAGCTTCCCAGGGGAAATTGGGGATTGTGCGTTCTGTCAGGGACCTGACCCGTCCCCCGCCTTCGGCAAGCTGGCGCCATTCTGCTTCATCGAAGAATTCAAAGAACGCGCCCTCCGCCGGTTTATCCGGAACGCCGAAATAGATATTCGTAACAACCGTTGTCCAGGGGGTAATTTCAGTCGGCAGAAAATCAGGCGCACCGATAATCGCGTTGATAAGAGTGCTTTTGCCCGCGTTCATCTGTCCGATAAATGCGATCTGACACAATTGACCTTCGGTCATGGCCGCGACGCGTTCTACATATTCAGACGTCGCCTTATCAGAGAGTTTCAAAAGCATCTGACTGGCAAGGGATATCGTCTCATGCGCGCTTTTCAGCGTTTCGCCAATGGCGATTTTTTTCGAGGCCGATGACCTGTCCCGTCCAGTCTCGACTGAACCGGGCAGCGGGTTGCCGCTTCGGTCAATATCAATCGTCCGTTGCGGGGATATAACGCTTCTGGAGATCAAAGCGTGCTGGCTGAGGGAATAGATACCTGAGGAAGCGCCGTTAAATGACAACTCAATTTCCGGGAGTAATTGGGTGTCTGTCGTCTTTTTCCTTCCCAAAAAGATCGAACGGAGGATCTCCGATATTCCTTCCCTCATAATTAGAACGCTCCTATAAACTCAACACATTCAACGGGTTTGACAACGGTCGTTGAAATTGCATCTTGAACTCGCAAGTGATGTTTTCCATAAAGGAAACATTGTTGAAATATGTATACATCACATAATTTATATCGAATAACATAGTAAAATGAAATAAAAATTTTTCTCTAAACTTACAAAAATAAGACATAATATTAAAAGAATGTGTTGGATTACCTATCTATAATATCAAATATTCTTAGGTTAATATGAAAAATCACTCAGAGAGTGTTAGCACATCACTGAATCGGGGGCAGGGCGTTTGCGAGCATTTTTTGTATAAACTAAGCCGGGTAAGCACGGATCTGACCGGCGCGCAAAGGGAGCTGCCGGATTTGGCAGCGGCAATTCGCGCTATACGCCGGACGGAGCGGCTGTTGCGCCGTCCGATCCAATTGGCGCTGATCGGCGAGTCGAATTCGGGCAAATCCACCGTGGCGAATCTCTTGTTGGGCGTGAACATCCTGCCGACATTGCAGATCGCCAATACACGTGTGCCGACATTGATCTGCCACGGATTGGAGCCTGCTGTTGCAGCCGTCATGGATAATGGAGAAACTTTGCCGCTCGCGTCAAAAACACCGACATCTGACAAAATATCATATGTCCGGGTTAAGCTGCCCGTCGCGGTGTTACGGGCTTGCGAAATTCTTGATTTTCCGGGCCTGTCCGATCCGCTGCTGGGATATGAGAGCGCAAGCATGTTCAGCCATCGGATCGATGCGGCCATTTGGTGTACGTTCAGCACGCAGGCGTGGAAAGAGAGTGAAGCCCTGGTATGGCGTAACGTTCCGGCGCGGATACGAGAGTACGGGCTTCTGGCGCTAACCAATAAGGATCGCCTTAATGCTAAACAACTCGCCAAGGTAAAGGCGCGTCTTGAGCAGGTCGCGCGACCGGATTTCCAGGATGTTGCTTGTCTTGCATCATTGGATGCGCTGAAAGCCTTGAATGGCGACGGCCACGTGCAGGAAGATGACGCCTGGCGAAATAGCGGGGCTGCAGACCTGCACGAGCAGGTCGGGCGGCTTATGCTGGAAATGCGCCTCAGGCGGCTGCGGAAGGCACAGTCTCTTATCGGCAAAATAGCAGGAAATGCGCTCGATCGCTTCGATACAGCTTTGGCGGGTTGAAGACGCGTCTTTTTCATTTTGTGGCGCCAAGCATTGGGGCCGGCGTAAGATGCTTCACAATAATCCGGGAATATTCCTCTTCCGTCTTCAGCTTTCCAATAGCCTCATTCAGCGCCGCCAGCAATTCATCGGTTGCTGGCCTATTTTTAGCAATGCCGATACGAATTTCCTGAACGGACACGATATCTTCGATCATATGGTACGCGTCGGACAGCCCCAGCTGCGCAATCGTAAACTTGCCTTCCAGTTCATTGACAAAAAGCGCATCGGCCGCGTTGCGGTCAACCTGGCTGAGACAGTCGATAAGCGAGGGCGGTCGCGCAAGTGTGAGATCGCCGTCGCGAACAAGCTTCTGCGACTGTTCACCGAGTAGAGACATTTCCAGCCCTGCGGGCATGCATATAGTGCGCCCGATCAGATCGTCTTCAGATTTCGGGGCGAAGCCGTTATCCGCCCGGGAAAAAAATGCGACCAGGACCGTAAAGAGTGGATCCGACCCCAGAATATCTTCGCAGGCGGAAGCTGAGGCGTTATCCGAGATGTCTGTGGTTTCGCACGCTCCACCCATCCAGGGTAATACAAGATCGGCAGCGTTTCGGGCCACGACGCTGTTTGCCTGATCGCCCCTGTTTTCATCCCAATGGATCTCGGTCCCACGCATGGCAAGCCAGGAGGATCGCTCCAGCGCGGCTTTTGCAAGTTCGGGAAGAAGGCCGCCACCCTCCGATTGCCTGTTCGTCAGCGGCGGCTGTGAAAGGATCGATAGCTTAAGCTGAGCCGAAATATTTTCTGTGACCTTGTTCGTCACCACGAAGGCTTCCGGTTGTTTTTGAGGCTGCGCTACGCTTTCTTTTGCTGTTGCGGCATAGGCGTGCTGGCTCCAGCCAAGCACCTCCGCATGCGGGTCGGTCTCTTCCCAGATGGCCAATCGTCCGCGGTCCCGGAATTTCGGTATGGCTGCAAAAAAGTCATCGATAAAGGCCGTCACATCTGCGAAACGGCCGTGTCTTGGCGACCAGTCAAATGACGCCAGAACTGTATCGGTCTGAATCGTTGCGATTGTATTGCTGTTGGAATAGACGCCCAGCTCGCCGATCTGTATTTCGGCTTTCCGGTAAAATGCGGAAAGCGCTTCGGTCATGGGGACAGGGATGGGGGCAAATTCGCCAAACTTGGCAAGATCCCGGGGCAACCAGCGTGCGTCGGTGTGAAAGAAGAAGATTGCGGCGGCGTCCCCGGCAGGACCGTCAGTGCTCGCATCCGGGACATGCGTAATTTCAGCGTTGATCTCCAAAAGATCGAATATTGTCACAGCCGAGCGCATGGCGATCGTTTCCGGGCCATAAACGAGTATCTTCGTCCCGGTCAGCTCGTCTAACGTATTGATGTTCTTGCGGGCCAGCAATACGACCTTCTGTGTCTTGAGCTTTGTGATGTAACGAAGCTTTTCGCTTGCTTCGGGATAGAGATCGAAGATTTCCTCAGATGCAAAAACGTCATTGTTAATGACGGCAAGGTCCGCACCGCGAAAACGCAGCAGATCACGAACATTAGCGGCGCCGGCGCTGCCCATGATGGGTAAGAGTCTGAGCTTGCTGTTTTTGTCCAGCTCGGCAGCCAGTTCGGTAATCCCTTTTGAAATCTCACCATCCGGATATGCCAACCCGTCGGTAAAGATCGTAACCCCGCCCTTAACTGGCGACTGTGCACCGGCCGAACTTCCGCAAAACGCGGCGGCGAGCGCAATCACAGCATAAAGCGATGCGGCAAGCCGGGTTTTGCACATCGGACTAGGTCTCCCCTCGCGCTAGATCGCGTTCCCTGTCCTATTTCCATCCCGGAAACGCTAGGGCTAGTTCAGCCTTTTTTACTCAAGCATTCAAGGGCATTTTTATTAATTTCCTAGACATTATTTCGCCATATTTTAAGTGGGATAAATAAAACAAACTTTCGAATGCAATTTTAGGTAGTTGTTTTGGTTCAACATATCTATAGCGTTGAGATAATTTGATAATTTTGCATATAATAGATGTGTTGCAGAGCTGATGTATATTTCTTTTAAACATGGATCTATTGCATACAATGGCGCCTTTGGTAGTAAAGCTTTAGAAAGTAGCGGTTATGAGATTGCGGTGGATAGGGCGGCAAATAGGGAGCGTTCGTAACTGTGCAATTACAGAAAAGCGGCTGACTGATCTTGTTGTTTTCCGGTTGAAGATAAGCCAGATGGAGACGGTTTTCAGCGCACGATCGCTAAGTCGGCATCTTCGTCTACTTACAGCTTTTACGATATTGTATTTTGTCTCCGGTCCCGCGGCCTCTCAAACCTGCGGCACGGACTATGTCATTCAAGAAGGCGAGACACTGGCGGGGATCGCGCAACAGGTCTATGGAGACCGTTCGCAGTGGAGTCTCATATTCTATGCCAACCAGGACCGGCTCGGCTCGAACATGACCTTGCTTGTTCCCGGACAGGCGATAAGAATTCCTTGCACCGGCTCTGTGCAGGGACCTGGCATTGACGAAAGCGCGCCAGCGTCCAGCTCCGCTCCGGCAAAATTTGTGCTGTCGAACATGATCAGTCATATCGAGTTTCTGACAGCGGAAGGTTACACGCCCTATGCAGACCGCACGCTGCAAAATGGCGGTCTCCTGCTTGATCTCCTGACATCCTCGATGGGGCAGATTGAAGATCAGTCGCAAGGATCTTTCAGCCACAATATTTCATGGGTCAATGACTGGGCCGCACACCTCAACCCGCTCCTTATCACCCGCGCATTCGATGTCGGGATACCATGGACGAAACCCGATTGTTCCGTCCTTGCGACGCTTGACACCAATAGCCGCTATCGCTGCGAGAAGTTCTTTTTCTCCGATCCGCTTTACGAGGATGTCACGGCGCTATTTCTCAGAAATGACTCGTCCATAAACTTCAGAACCGACGAAGATGTCCTGGGAAAAACACTTTGCCAAACAAGAGGATCGTCAACCTTTCATCTCAACAAGGAAGGGCGCGGTTGGCTGACGGATAACAGGATCGTCCTCATGCAGCCTCAGACGCCTCAGGAGTGCTTCCGGCTACTCAGTGACGGGACTGTCAACGCTGTCGTAATCTCGGACCTGACCGGGCGGGCCATTGCTGCGTCGATGGGGATTCTTGATCGCATTCATGTTGCGGAACGGCCCGTTCATATCGAGACCCTACATGCCGTTATGGCCAAAACCCATCCGCATGCGCGAACCATTCTCTACTATATCAATAGCTCATTCGCGAGGCTTCGGGAGACGGGGCAGTACGACAAAATTGTCTCCGGCCATCTGGATCGTTTTTGGACCAACCTGGAGCAAACATCGTCACCGAAAGAAAATTCGACGGAGCCTGAAGGGGATACGGAAGAGGCGGTTAGCCGCTAGGGGGATCAGCGCTGCCTGTCTATAGAAATTGCCGACGACGTTTTCATCTCCGCAAAAACCGTATGCAAGACGGCGTAGCCGGGAGGAATGCATGCATCGAGTTACTTTTCGCATATCGTTCATTTTGCAGAACCGAGCCTATGCCTCGATTCATCGGCTTTGATAAGATAGTGGTTGGATAAATATAATGCGGATGCTTCTGACAATACTTGCTCTTTTTGTCACTCATCTTTCGGCTGCAGCGGATGAGGCGAAAGTCATTCCCTCAACAACGCTTCAGGCAACACTTGCTAAGTCCGTAAGAAATCCACTCAACCAGAATCTTGTCGACTTCAAGGAAATAATAGAAAAGAAATCGTCTGGATCTCTTAGAGTAGAAATTTTCGACAATGGCCAGCGTTATTCGGAAACGGAAGGACGTATTGCCGCCAGCTCAGGCGAAATTGACATTGCTGTTGTGCCTCTTGGCGACTATGCGGAGGATATACCGGCAACCGGTCTCTTTCAGCAGCCGTTCTTGTTTGATCTGAAGCCTCTTGTTCTGGCCGCGACACGGCCAGAAACTCCTATTCGTACAATCATCGAGCAAGAGATCCTGAATAAGGCCGGCGCGCGGGTCCTGTATTGGCAACCCTATGGCGGAACCGTTCTTCTATCCAATGAAGCCGCCATGACGAATCCTTCGATCATGGCCGACCAGGACGTCACGGTTATCGATGCCGGTATGGCGAACTTCATTTCGATCTGCGGGGGAAAAGCGCATCAGATTTCCGCACCGGAGACATTCAAGGCGCTGGAAAGCAACGCCGCGCTTGTGAGCATGACCGGCATTCTCAGCCTCAAAGAGCGTGAGCTCTGGCGCGTAAGGGATACCATAACGAAACTCCGACATTCCGAGATTTTGTTTGTTGTCGTCATCAACGAACAAAGCTGGGCGGGCCTTAGCAAGGATCAGCAACAGCTCATCCTTGGCGCCGCAAAACAGGTAGAGCAGAGCATATGGCGTTGGTACGCCCTCCTTGAAGCCGATACCTACGCGATTGCGGGAGAGAAAGGCATGAAGATTCAGGAACTGACCTCAGACGACATTTCCGATTGGCGGGTCTGCAGTTCCTCCATTGTGGAATCGTTCATGACCGAAGCCGGTGACGTCGCCGGGCAGCTTATGCGCGCCTACGGCAGATTACGGGCCGACCCATGTTGCAACCAATAACGGCCTGGCTCGCATACTGAAATGATTGGCGCAGATTTCATTGAAAAGGCGGAACGTGGCGGACGATAGTGCGAATGTTAAGAACGATACCAACAGAGCCCTCATCGTGGCGACCAAAGGCGATGCAAGCGAAGCGCCGCTTTTTCGCCCGGCCCGCCGGAAATTTCTCGAACTGCGCCACGCACCGCCGCGGCATAATGTAATAATGCTGGGCATTCTCGGCGCTGCGATCTTTATCGGCGTCTGGGAGGCAGGTCATTACCTGACGCCCGAGGCGGGGCGCAGGTTTTTGCCCTCAGTGGAAGATGTCTTCGGTGCGCTCATGGTTCTGTTCCGCGAGCGCAACTTCCTTGATGACGTCATTACGAGCTGCATCCGGATTTTTACAAGCTTTTTCGCAGCTGCTGCGATTGCTTTTCCCCTGGGCGTGCTGATGGGATGCTTCGGGAATGTCAAGGCGCTTCTGAACCCTGTCCTTTCCGGATCGAGATATTTGCCAGCCTCGTCATTCATGCCGCTTCTGCTGGTCTGGTTCGGCCCGACGGATATGGCCAAACTCGCGCTGCTCTTCATTGGCGTTATTTTTTTTCTGACGGCGTTGATACTCGACAATGTCGAAGCCGTACCCAACGAATTCGTCGAGGCCTCGCTCACGATGGGCGCGTCCCGATGGGGCGTCGTCACAAGCATCGTCGTACCGGCGTCCGCACCGGCGATTATCGACTCGATGCGAAACATGATCGCGGTTGGCTGGACCTATCTTGTTATCGCCGAAATCGTCGGGGCCGTAGATGGCATTGGCGCAATGATGATGCGGGCTGGCCGTACTTTATCGGTGGACATGATCATGGCCGGAATTTTGACGATCGGTATGCTTGGCGTTCTTACCGACATTGTGTTCCGCATTGCCGCCCGCTTCTTGCTGCCGTGGGCGAGGGCAGGGCAGAAGCTGGGAGGTTGATCGGTAATGTCCACGATACCGCTTATTCAGGCGAGATCCGTAAGCAAAGATTTCAATAAAGGCACAGTTCAGGCCCTCGACAACGTGTCCTTCGATCTGGACACAAATCAAATTACCGCGTTTGTGGGGCCGTCCGGCTGCGGCAAGACAACGATGCTCCGAATGATCGCGGGGCTGGATCATCCAACGCGCGGCACCTTATCGCTCGATGGCAAATCTATCGAGAACCCTGGTCCCGAGCGAGGCATGGTTTTTCAAACCTACACCTCGTTCCCCTGGCTGACCGCGCGGAAAAACGTCGAATACGGATTGAATATACTCGGCATGAGCAGGAGTGACCGGCGTTCGCGCGCAATGGAAATCCTGGAGCGTGTTCGCCTTGATCATGTCGCCGACGAGTATCCCGGCGGGCTTTCGGGGGGCATGAAACAGCGGATTGCTCTGGCGCGAACGCTGGCTCAAAAGCCGCGGATTGTCTTGATGGATGAACCGTTCGGCGCTCTCGACGCCCAGGTCAGATGGGAGATGCAGGAACTTCTGATCGAACTGATCGAGGCAGAGCCGCGAACCGTAGTCGTCATCACACATGACTTAGGAGAGGCTCTCTATTTAGCTGACCGCATTCTGTTCTTTACCCGCCAACCTGGCCGGATCAAAGCGGACATTGATTTAAACTTCAAAAAAGGCAAGCGCATAAAAGACAAGCAAGCAATATTTGACTTCAAAGAATATCATGAATTAGAGAAACAGTTATTCTCAATGATGCGGGAAGAAATTACTACATCGCGCAAGCAAATCTAGTCTTTTTGCATTATAAATAGAAGCGTCTCATCAACGTAGATAGCAATAGTTATCTTGTTCAGAATGGAGAGTGTTAAAAATGCACGCACGCAGTATTATTTATTTCCTATTTACATTTCTAATTGCCGCGGCAATGCTTGCCGGCGGGCGTACCCAAGCCATGGCCGTAGAGAAAGTATCGGTGGCCATCATCTCTTTTTCTCCTTACGCAGCTTGGTACATCGTGAAAGAGAGAAATCTGGCCAAGGATATAGATCTCGATATCCAGGTCATCGAGGGTATCGCCGAAAAAAATGCTGCAATCTCGTCCGGGCAGCTTCAATGCATGAACAACACCGTTGACACCGTTATGCTGGCGCGGGCCGGCGGCGTTCCAATTAAGCTGGTTGCGATGTCCAACCTGTCTTATGGGCTGGATAAGATGGTGGTG
>JAHQVI010000093.1 GCA_019634405.1 Hyphomicrobiales bacterium | reverse complement strand
TTGCCCGTGCAATCGCGGCTACTTTCGCGCGACGCGGGACAGCGATTCCGGTCGATCTGCCGGATGCGCTTTCTCCTGCCTTTGCAGCGGACGAATTGAAACAGCAGCAATGGCGGGCCTTTCTCGAGGATGCCGCTCTCAATCCCGGAACTTTGGCGGAAGTGACCGACGATCTTGCCGCGTTTCTCATGCCGCATGCGGGTGTAGCCGCCAAGCTGGACAAATAGAGGTAAGCCGCAATTTTAACGCTGAATTACACAGCACAAAGATGCCGACATCTGTCTCATCGGCAAAATTGATAGATCACGGACGAACCCTACCGGTCACACTTGGCCAGCTTCAAGCCTCCGATTAAACAAGCTCCCGACCGAAATGGAAACGTCGCGAACAGTTCATCTGTAATTCTTCTCGAATATCGGCGCGCCACGAAACCGCCTCAAAATCTTCCCGCCAATTCACACAGCTTCACAAGACTGCACAATTTACTCTCTTGAGCGATTACTGCTGCGCAACCAGACTTTTCAGACAGTTGCAGGACTGGCTGAGAAGGATTGTTCGCGGTGTCCATTTTCCGAACCTATGGTCTCCAAGTAGTTTGCTGCCTTTTGATCTCACTCATCTGCCTGTGGGGTGCAACGGAGTGGACGGCGAGCGCGCTTGGGTTTCACCCGAGTCTCGGGGCGCCGTGGATCACACTCTTTGGCATGCCGCTTTACGCGCCCTGGTCGCTGTTCGTCTGGTGGCTGACGATTGGGGAGCAGGCACCGCATGTTTTTGGCCGCGCCGGCAAGGTCTCGAGCACTTACGGCTCGGCGCGCTGGGCTTTGACATAGGTTGAATCGATCGCTGTGCTTTTGGTGATGGCGCCGGCGTTGGCCAATGCTTCAAGAAGCCCGAGCCAGAACCGTTTCCGGGACCAGCGATTATACCGGTTATAGATTGTCGTGTGCGGACCGTAATCCTGCGGACAATCGCACCAGCGGCACCCGGATTTGAGCACATGAAAAATGCCGCTAATCACGCGGCGATCATCCACACGACCCGCGCCAGGCTGGTTTCTCGGCATAAACGGCTCAATCGCTGACCAGGCTTCGTCGCTCAACCAGAAAAGTCGGCTCATCATCCGCTCCCTCATCCCATGAGCAAAGCTGAATCATGATTTGCCTATGCAGATCAATGAAGTGATTGGGTTTTGAGCCTAGCCTTCTCCTCAACATATGCAGCCGCGCAAAATGGCACACCGGAAGAGGCTGTCGCTCTGGTGAAGCGCACAATCGCGTTGATCAAACGTGATGGCGTCGATGCCGTCGTCAAAGCCGTAAACAATAAGGATCCAAGGTTCATAGATCGCGACCTTTACGTGTTCATCCATGATCTGACGGTGCCGGGAAAGCTGATCGGTCACGCAACCAACATCAAACTGACCCGGGAAAACAACATCAATTACCAGGACGAGAACGGTAAATATTTCGTCCGCGAGATTGTCGAACTCGCCAAGACGCTGGGCAGCGGCTGGGTTGATTATCGTCTCGCTATCCCCAACGGAATTCAAATCGCCGACCAGTCGGCCTATGTGGAGCGCGTTGGCGATTATGCCGTTGGGGCCCGTGTCTACAAGGCGGATACGCCGAACGAAAATACGGTCGGGATCATTGCCGGAAATCCGAATTCAGCTCCGACCTACCTGCAATTCGCGTATGATATGGCTGTTGTGCTCAATGACGGCAGCAATCTGCGCGTCGTACCCGTCGTTGGTATGGGCGGCGAGCAGAACATCCGTGACGTTCGGTCTCTGAGAGGGATCGATGTTGGCTTCACGCAGTCCAATATCCTGAACAGCTATCTGCGCGCGAACAAGACATTCGCGACCAGCGCTGATGACAGCAAGATTGTCTACATTGCGAATCTCTTTAGCGAAGAGGTTCATCTGGCCGCCCGTTCGGATATCAGGTCGATATCGCAATTGCGCGGCAAGAAGGTCAATATCGATATTAACGGCAGTGGCACAGCGTTCACGATGCAGGATGTTTTCAGGAATCTCGGCATCGACGTTGTCGCCGTCAATCTCGATCAGGCCGATGCGATGGAGCAGATGAGGACCGGCGAAATTTCGGCGACCGTACTGGTGGCTGGCAAGCCTGTTTCGTCGCTGGCGGCAATACGCCCGGAAGACGGTTTCAGGCTTCTGCCCATCCCTTACGCTTCCGCGCTGCAGGAGGATTACCTGCCGAATAATTTCACTTCGAGCAATTATCCAGGGCTGGTTGAAGACGGGCAGTCCGTCGAGACGATCGCGGTCAGCGCAGTTCTGATTGCCTATGACTGGCACAAGGAATCGGATCGTTACCGGCGGGTGAAAAAATTCGTTGAAGCACTGTTTGCGAAGATCGATGAATTCCAGAAGCCGTCGCGTCATCCCAAATGGCGCTCGGTCAATCTGGCCAGTACGCTGTCCGGCTGGGACCGTTTCGATGTCGCCGATGAGTTGCTGGCGGCCGGGCCACGGAACACGCCAGTGCTGAAGCAAACGAGTTTCGAGAAATTCCTGCAAACGCGCAACAGGCCATGGAACATGACGGTTGAGGAGCGCGAACGGCTTTTCAGCGACTTTATGGCATGGTCCGCCGAACAGTAGCAATATGGCGGAAATGTAGTTTTTTCGTAGCGGCGGCCGCCCAAACGTCCGCCATTTTGTTTGCCGCCCCCCTGAAAAGCGACTGTTTACAACGAAATCCGGCCGCTGACTTTAGGGCCGGAGATTTTGTACGCGATCCCTACTTAGGTCTGAAACTCAAGGTAAGGTGAGGATATAGGGCGACGCGCGGCCTCAGACGTGTTGCCCGAAGTTTACATAATTGCAGTTGAGGTAGACTATGCAACACACGCGACGAATGATCCTTAAAGGGATGCTCGGCGCGGCTTCGGCTGCGATATCGCCATGGCATGCGGCATTGGCGCAGAACGCGTCGCTGCATATGCGTAAAATACCGTCCACAGAGGAAAAATTACCGCTGGTGGGGCTTGGGACATGGATTACGTTCAATGTCGGCCGTGATCAGAAGCTTCTGGACGAGTGCGCAGCCGTCATGGCCGCTTTTTTCAAAGCCGGCGGCCAGCTCATCGATTCCTCGCCAATGTATGGGTCATCGCAGCCGACCGTCGGCTACGGGCTGAAGAAGCTTGGCTATCCTCCGAGCCTGTTCTCCTCGGAAAAGGTCTGGCAATCGAGCGCCGATGCCGGCTTGGACCAGATGGAGCAATCGCGCGTCGATTGGGGCGTACCGCGTTTTGACCTGATGCAGGTTCACAATCTCGCATCCTGGGAAAAACATCTGGATCAGCTTCTGGCTATGAAAGCCGACGGCAAGCTGCGCTATTTGGGCGTGACCACGTCTCACGGCCGGCGTCATGACGATCTGGAGCGGATCATGACGACCCAGCCAATCGATTTTGTTCAGTTCACCTACAATGTCGCCGACCGCAAGCCCGAACAGCGTTTGTTGCCGATCGCTCAAGAGCGCGGAATTGGCGCCATCATCAACAGGCCATTCCGGCGTGGACAGCTGATCAGACATTTTCGCCGCCATGATCTGCCGAAATGGGTCAGTGAGACTGGAGCGTCCAGCTGGGCACAGTTCCTTTTGAAATTCATCATCTCCCATCCCGCGATCAATTGCGCCATACCTGCAACGACGCGCACGGATCATGTGCAGGAGAATCTCGCAGCGGCGACAGGCGTCATGCCTGACCAAGCTATGCGGGAGCGGATGATCCAGTATATCAGGGACCTCTAATGTCGGAATGGCTTAACTTTTCCCTGTCCGACGCGTTGATGTTTTCGCCTCGCGTCTATTACCGCCTGATCGTGCTGTATAATGAGGTTGTCGCTCCAGCTCAGTTGCTCGCGCTTGCTCTGGGAGTGGCGATACTTGTCGCCCTGATCAGGGGGAAGGGCATTCGGTTCGCCGCAATATCGCTCGGGATCGTCTGGATTTGGGTCTCCTACGCCTTTCTCTGGGAGCGCTTTGCAACGATCAACTGGCCGATTGACTATATTGCGCCATTCATGGCTCTGCAAGGGGCCGCGCTGATTGCCGTTGGCGTTACGGGGGGCGGGCTCAGCCTTGCGCCGAGGCAGAGCGGCGTTGCGATCTCAGGACAGGTTCTGTTCTCGGCGTCGGTTCTGGCGTATCCTTACATTGCGCCATTGCTGGGCCGGTCCTGGTCGGCGGCCGAGATTTTCGGTCTCATGCCGGACCCGACCGTGATCGCAACGCTGGCGTTCCTGTCCATCACGTCGGGCGGCATACGCTGGGCGCTGATGATTGTGCCTGTGCTGTGGTGCGTGATCTCGGCTTTGATGCTCGGTGAGCTGGATTCGCCGGACTATGTCATTCCTCTCGGCGGCGCGATTGCCGCTATCGGCATCGGACTGACCAGGAGCTGGACA
Source organism: Hyphomicrobiales bacterium (assembly GCA_019634405.1). GTDB lineage: Bacteria > Pseudomonadota > Alphaproteobacteria > Rhizobiales > Rhodomicrobiaceae > JAHQVI01. Next base: position 31,539 of record JAHQVI010000093.1, on the reverse strand, counting down.
ACGAGCGAAAGCGGCGGAGCGTGTCAGCAGCCGGCGTGATCGCTGTCAGGCGCGCCGTCCAGCCTTGCGGCGATCCCGATCAGCGTCTCCTCAAGAAAGCCGGTCAGATCCGCCGTTATATGGTGCACATGCGGAGGCAGCGTGCGCCATTCCTTGATCTGTTTCTGCGACGGGTGATCGTATTGGCCGGAATGCACCAGCACCGTTGACATGCCCAGCTTGTGCGGCGCTTCGAGATTGTGAGGGATATCCTCGAACATGGCGCTGCTTACCGCGTTCACGCCGTGTGCCTTCAAAAAGCGGTCGTAAGCTTCCGCTGACGGCTTCGGGACGTAGTCTCCGGAGACGATGTCGAAAATATCCTCGAAATGTTGCAGAACGCCGAGCTTTTCCGCAACGCGCTCCGCGTGACGGCGGGAGCCATTGGTAAAGATATATTTGCGGCCTGGCAGGTTTTCGATGGCGGCGCCAAGCTGAGGCGAGGCGGCGACGGGCGTCAGGTCGATGTCGTGTACGAAGTCCAGATAACGCTCCGGCGCGAGCTTATGTTCGTTCATCAGACCGGTCAGCGTCGTCCCGTAGCGGTAAAAATAGTCTTTCTGCACCCGCCGGGCTTCCGCGCCGTCGACCCCGAGAAATTCGGATATGAAAGCGCCCATACGCTCGTCAATCTGCATGAAGAGGTTGCATTCGGCCGGGTAGAGCGTGTTGTCGAGATCGAAAATCCAGCTGTCGACACGGCGAAATGCGGACTTTTCTGCGGTTGTGATGAGTTCCATACCCGTAAAATTAAGCGGGCGGACTGAAATTGTCATCCGTTTTTCGTGATCGGCAAATCACAACAAATAGTATTGAAACAGCGCAGTGATTTCCAGATAAAGTCTATAAATCCCTTGTTCAGGCTGATTTCGTTTGGATAGTGTCCGGATGTATTTTAGTTAACAAACAATTATTGGTAAGAATGATCAAAGAGAGGGTTCTGGGAATGATGGGCAGGTTTCGAACACTCCGGCTTGACAGGCTTTTCGCTGTTGCCGCTATAAGCATGCTTGTCTCGATTCTGACCGGTATGACAGTCCAGGCGCAAACTCTTGCCTGTCCTGACGGCGAAAATTGGCAAGTCGACAAGGCGGCGCTCAACAAGGTGATTGCGGCGTTGCCAACATATATGAGCAAGCAGCAGCCTGTTCTCATCAATCTGCAGGCGTTAGGAGCCACTTCCGGTGAATTGCTGATAACTTTCTCGCATCGGAATCTGCAATGCACCGCTGACTTCTATCGCGGCAAGCTCAGTGGTTCCGGTACAGTAGAGATTTGCAAGCGGCCTGGCTGCTAGGGGGGCAAAATCATGGATCAAGGTAGTCAAACGTCCCGTTTCACGAAGGGGACTGTCATCGTTGCAATTTTGGGTCTGATGTTTACAGCCGCGCAACTTTGGGAGAGCAATCGGCAAAGCCGTACGCAAGCCGCTATTGCCTTCATTACACTTCACAACAATGAGCGTCTTTATGATGCGCGCAAGCAGCTTTTTGATCTGGAGGCCGAAATCGTCTCGCGTCTCAGAAACGATCGGATCGATGTGCAGGGGTTGCCGCAGCAGACCATTGAGCGCGTGCTGCGGGACTATCGGCTCGCTCAGCTCCACTCCAATGCCGTGAGCGGTACCGACAATGACGACCTGTTCGATTTCCGGGGCATGTCACTGGTCCAGCTCTATGACGCGACGGCGCGCTGTATGGAGCGCGGGCTGTGTAAATATGACATCACCGATCATCACTTCCGGGATATGGCCCGCAAGGTTCTGGCCTCCTATCGCGCCGTCATTCCGACATGGCGCGTCATCTACGATATCAATGATTTGGGCGTTGACGCCTGTCGGCTTGCCGAAGGTGAGATCGAGGATACAAATCTGATTGAATCCTCGCTTGAGGTTTTCCAGTCTTCCATTGTTGACAACAGCAATGCACAGGACAACTCGCCGGGCTGCCAGCTGCTTGAAAAACAATCCCGGCGGACGAGCTAAAGGATTCTGCATTTAATGTGGGGTATGTCCGGCAGATCTGACGCAGTTTTTGCATTCTGCCGGCCAGAAGAGATGGCAGAAGTCGCCGAGTGAATTGATCAGGGCGTCGAATGGACGTGCGCCGACGCGCCATGAGGCAAGCTTTGAGCCTGGCGAAAGCGGTTTCGATGGGGGGCTCCGGGCAAGGACGGCGGTAGAACCAGGAACGGGTAATCGTGTTTTGGGGCGCAGTACGAGTGCGAACTGCGCTTCGATGCAAATCTTCAGCACGTGACCGGTCATTGCTCTTTGGCTCCCCGCAGCGTGATCAACGCGTCACGGGAAAGCCTTGCTTGCCGCATGGACCGCATTGGTCAAGGCGATGGGCACAGGCTCGTTGTGATAGCAATCATGATGACGAGCAGGTTGTGAGTGCTTTGCTTGTCGTGCCGTTTGTGGAGTTCCCTTGACCTGAGAGTTGGCCGTTGGCGATGCTAAACACCGCTTACGGCATCTCTCTGGTCAGTGCCTATTGCGATGGCGATTTGAGCCATGTTTACCCAATCTCCGGCGGTTCTGCACCGCTCATAATCGTCGTCCTGTCGTTGCTTTCTTCTTGAATGAGCGCCCCGACCTCGTCCGACTCCGCGATGTTGACGCGATCTCGGTGAGTTTTTTTCAAAATGTAAGGATGCCGTCACCGGATGGATGTGCGGTAAATTGCGTAACCCATATGTTTTCAGGCGTCATTATGCCGTATCGGTCAATTCAAAGGCAATTGGCTTTGGGCTTTAGTCGCGCTCGATCAATGTACCTGCGCCGTGCTGGGTGAACAGTTCCGTCAGTACGGCGTGCGGGACCTTGCCATTGATGATGACGACGGCCTCGACGCCTGCTTCAACGACGTCAATACAGCCTTGAACCTTTGGAATCATTCCACCGGTTATCGTGCCGTCCTCAATCAGCGCGCGCGCTTCCGATACGGTGAGCTTCGGGATGAGCCGCCCCTCTTTATCCAGGACCCCGACAACATCCGTCAGCAATAGCAAGCGTTTCGCTTTCATCGCCGTCGCGAGCGCGGAGGCAAATGTATCGGCATTGATATTGTAGGTCATGCCATCGCGGGAGACGCCAAGCGGCGCCACGACCGGGATCAGATCGCCACTGGCGATAACTTCGACAATTCGGGGGTTTACCTCTTCAGGTTCGCCCACGAAGCCAAGGTCGATCACGCGTTCGATATTCGATTGCGGATCGCGCACGCGCCGTTCCAGCTTCTTTGCGATCAGCAGATTGGCGTCCTTACCGGAAATTCCGCAAGCCCGGCCGCCTGCCTGGTTTATGGCGGCAACGATCTGCTTGTTGATCGATCCGGCCAGAACCATTTCCACAATCTCAACGGTTGCGGCGTCCGTGACCCGCAGGCCGTCAGCAAATTCCGATTTGATTTGCAGGCGGTCAAGCAGCCGTCCGATCTGAGGGCCGCCGCCATGTACGACGACCGGTTTAACGCCAGATTGCTCCAAAAGCGTTATATCCTTGGCGAAACATGAGGATAGCTCCGCATCACCCATAGCGTGCCCGCCATATTTCACGACAACGTTTTGCTGGTCGTAACGCTGCATGTAGGGGAGCGCTTCGGAAAGGATGACGGCATGTGTATGCGGTGTTATCGGCATATATCCTGCCTCGGCGGAACTTCCCATTGAGCCAAGCCTCTCTTCTTTGGAACTGGCGTTTTTTATAGCGAGTTTGCCCCGCGCCTCAAATGATTTAAGACGCTTGCCGATTGTGGCCGATATGACCTTTCGGTAGAGCCTGATTTGCGTTATGTGACGAAGGAGGGTCTAACTAGTGCATGGGGCGGCGATCTGGAAACTGGTTTTCCAGGGCTTAGCCATGCTAAAATTTGTCTTTCGTGAGTTGAATTGGAGGTTCGCGTGGCCGAGACATCGGGATTCCAAACCGATCTTCCTCAATCGACCTATCTTGCATTGTCCATTGAGCGCGCCATTTCGCTCGCGCAGCAGCGGTCGCACCGCTATGTGACGCTTGAGCATTTGCTGTACACGCTCATGGATGATCCCAGCACGACGGAGATTCTTGAGGGGCTGCAGGCGGATATGGCCGGGATTCGCGGCAATATTGCGGAGGCGGTCAATCGCGGGCTGACGTCTCTTTACACGCCGGGCGAATTTGATCTGCACGCCAGCTACAAGGTCGAGCGTGTTCTGCAAACTGCCTCCGATGACGCGGACCGCCTGAATTGTGAGGAGGTGGATGCAGCGTTCGTCATTGCGGCCCTGTCTCGCGAATCGGACAATATGGCGAGTGAGGTGCTGAAGCGGAATGGCGTTGGCTACGCCAGCGCTGTGTCCTGGCTCTACGCCAATCGCGGCGCGACGACACCTTCGCCGCGCAGAAATCCGACGCCCGCGCCCGAGCCCGAACCTGAAGTCGAAGACCACAATCTGGGAACGCCCGCGATCGACATGCCGGTGCCGACTCCCGCGCAGCGTGGCCCTGTTCCGGGCGCGCAGATGCGAACGCCCGCCAACGCCGCTCCCGCTCGCGAACGCTATGCCAGGGCTCCTGCCCCGGCGCCAGCGCAAATGCAGGCTAGACATGACGCGCCGAAAGAGTCCCCTGCCGTGATGTCGGCGCCTGCCGAGCCGGCAGAAAGTACTCATGATGGGGATCTGCTTGAGCTGGAAATAGAGGCCGTAGAAGAAGCGCTGAGTGAGGTTGAAGCCGATATTGAGGTCTATGAAGAAGAAGCGCTTGAGCCTGCTGTTGACTCGCGTGCATCACCGCCGCCTCCTCCTCCTCCTCCGCCGGTGAACGAGCCTGAGATCCGCCATCGCCGCAAGACGAGCGCGCCGGGAGGATATGCGCCGCCGGAACGGCCAAACCTCCGCATGGAGCCGCCACCATCTCCGCCACCGGTGAAAACGCCTCCGAACGGCAATTTTTCCGGCTATCGTGGCGGCGGAGAACGAAAGCAGTACCAGGGTCCGCCTCAACCGCCCGCCGACAAGATGTCGATGGATCCGGTTCCCCCTGTGAGCCGCCTCGACGAGATGCGTCTCAATCGGCCGCGCAGCCGCGGGGAAGCGCCACCCGCTCCTGCTCCTGCGGCCCCACCGCAAATGGGCGGCCAGAAGACGCGCCGTACGCGTGGCGGGCAAGTTCCGGCGAAAAACGGCCGATCGGCTGGGGGATCGCCCAACCTTCCGGTGAAGCGCCAGCGGCAACGAAGTCCGCAGGACACCATCGCCGGACGTCTTTTGGAGAATATCCCCCGCAAGATGCGCGCATCCGTCGCCGAACGCGTGGAGGTCCGCATATCGCGGGAAGAAACCATTGCGATCCTGCGTGGTTTTGACGGTCGCGGCGATATGCATGGGCATGACATCAACATCACGCAAACCATGAGCGTGGCGCTTCGTGCACCGGAAGGCGGTTTCAACATCGAACCGCTGAACCCTGAAACACAATGGATATTCAATCGCGCCGACGAAAACGATGTTTATGGGCGCTGGCGCTGGTCAGTTACGCCAAGCCGTAAGGGAACGCGCACGCTCCAACTGCTTGTTGCGTCGCGCAGTGTTGGCGCGAATGGCGCAGTTGCGGATTCCGCTCTGCCGGATCAGGTTATCACGATCAATGTGCGGACGAATTATTGGCTGGCAATGGGACGAGGCATCAAGTGGATTGCCGTCATGATACTTGGTGGAGTGCTAACTGAACTGGCAATGTTCGGAACGCGTATGTTAGGGCTTTAGCCTGTTTTACGTTCGGATTTAATCGCGCCGTTTACGCCCCTCTATTCCAGCTTCAGATCAGGAATTCGCCGGATCGACGTTATGTCGCCATGCGTCGTGGCAATGCGCTCAACTGCATCCATGATCGGTTCGCAGACAACTTCCATCTGGTGACCGCTGGCATGGACGAGGCTGGTTGACGATTGCGCGATCCCGACATGGCCACGCCAGAAAACCAGATCGCCCCGTTCAAGATCGGACAACTCATTTTCCGCCAGTTTTTCACCGACTTCGCCTTCCTGCATGTCGGCGTCGCGAGGGCAACTCATTCCCATCGATTGCAAACCCAGCTGCACGAGCCCCGAGCAGTCGATACCGCTACAGGAGCGCCCGCCCCATAAATAAGGGGTACCACGCATGGATTCTGCAATTGCAACAAAATCCTTGGTCTTCTCTTCAAACGGTTTGAGATGTCCTGCGAATACAAAGCCGCCACGGGACAGTTCGGCAAACCGGCCTTCGCGCCCGATAACTGAAACTTTCGCACCGAAGCTGAGCCGCGTTATAGGCGGTCTTTTCAGATCTGGCGCAGGGTAGACGAACGTGCCGGTCGCGAAGATCCAATGCGAGGGTTCCTCGATCAGAACGGACAGATTGTCGGCGGGCATGTAACCGACATAGTCGTCATTTTCCAACTGAACCCAGGCCCAGCCCCCTTCCACGCCGAAAACCGTTGCCAGTTCTCCGAACAGCGCCTGCGTCAGAAGCGGGGCATCGAAACGTGGCACGATGCGAACCGGCGCGATCGCGCCAACGACCTGACGCAGCTCGCCCGCCGCATATTTCGGGGCCTTTACCTGATCTTTCAGATATTCGGCGGCGAGGTCTTCGCGGTAAACATTGCGTCGCGGGTCAAGCTTGGTGGCCGGTTCGTTCATCGGTCTGAATATGCCCCCTTCAGATATTCGAAAATCGCACGGGCGCATTGTGGTTCCCCGCCCGCTGGTTTTCCCGGCAGGGTCTTTGGAACCCAGCCGTAGATATCAAAATGTGTATAGTGTTTCGCCGATTTTACGAAGCGATTCAAAAAGAGGGCGGCAATAATTGATCCCGCAAAGGGTGAGGGCCCGATATTCCGGATATCGCCCAGCTTCGAATCGATCATTTTGTCGTAAGGTGCCCATAGCGGCATTGGCCATGACGGATCGCCGATATCGGTCCCGGTCGCCGCGATGGCCTGCGCCAGAGCAATATTCGTTGAATAGACCGGCGGTAGATCTGCGCCCAGCGCTACGCGCGCCGCCCCGGTCAGCGTCGCAAGGCTGAAGATGTGGTCGGGCTTGTCCTCATCGGCGAGAGCAAGCGCGTCAGCTAAAACAAGGCGGCCTTCCGCATCGGTGTTCCCGATCTCCACATGCAGCCCGGTTCGGCTCTTGAGAATGTCGCCCGGACGGAGTGCATTGCCGGCTACCGAATTTTCCGCTGCCGCGATCAGAACGCGAAGGCGCACGGGCAGTTTCGCGCCCATGATCATCGCCGCAAGGGCTAGCACGGCTGCCGAGCCTCCCATATCCTTTTTCATCAGGTCCATGGTGTTGCCTGGCTTCAGGTTCAGCCCACCCGTATCAAAGCAGATGCCCTTGCCGACAATCGTCACTTTCGGCGTGCTCTCATCGCCCCAGCGCAGCTCGATCAGCCTCGGCGTGCGCGGGCTCGCCCGGCCGACGGCGTGAATCAGCGGCAGGTTCTTTTCGAGAAGCTCGTCACCGTTGATGACGCTGCATTCGGCGCCGAAAAAGCTTGCGAGCCCGCGGGAAGTCTCTTCAAGCTCGCCGGGCCCCATATCGTTTGCGGGCGTGTTGATCAGATCGCGGCCAAGCCAGACGGCGGCAGCCATATTCACGATCTGGTTCACATCAACGCCCTCCGGCATCCGTAACCGGCGTGATTTTTTAGGTCCGTCGCCTTTGTAGCGCCGGAAGATGTAATGACCGAGCGCCCAGGCGAGGGCAGGGTGTTCGGGATTTTCGATCCCGCTTGCAAAACCATATGCGCCCTCCGGGAGCGTGGCGGAAAGGCCGCCGGCCGATAAGGGGCTGTCTTCTTGCCCGCCAGCGCCAGCAAGCACGGCTTGGACGCCGTTGCTTCCGGGCAGCAGCGCATGTCCTGCCGCTTTCGGATCGAATGCTGTTCCTTCAAGCCAGCCACGCTGTTCCGGCGTCAGCCATTGCGGCAGCTTGCCATCGCCCAGAATGTGGATTGGCCGTATATCCGTTGCGGCATCATCCGTGTCGAAAAGAGACTGAATATCATCGCGGATTTTTGAGTATAGTGTCGTCATGATTTGGATCTTGCCTGATTGATTTGGTCAGAAACCGGAAGAGCGCCGGAATAGGAGAATTGCAAGTGAATGAAAGTTACGAGCTGATAATTGGGAATAAAAATCTGTCATCGTGGAGTTTGCGGCCTTGGCTCGTGCTCAAACATTTCGGCATTTCGTTTTCCGAAGTTCTTGTTGATTTAAAGGCGGCCGGCCGGCGTTTTGAAATTTTGAAACATTCGCCGGCGGGAACGGTCCCCGTGCTTAAACATGGCGACCTTGTAATACCGGATAGCCTTGCTATCATTGAATATATTGCTGAGACCCATTCCGACAAGAGCGTGTGGCCAGACGACAGGAAGAAGCGCGCCGTAGCGCGGTCGGTCGCTGCGGAAATGCATTCCGGATTTGAGCGCCTGCGTGCCGAATTTCCGATGTATTTCGTCAATCAGCGCGAGGCTGCCGCGCCGAGCGAAGGGGCAAAAGCGGATATGCAGCGGATTGTCGGCATATGGCGCGATTGCCGTGCGGGTTTTGGCGATGGCGGCGAATTCCTGTTCGGTGCATTCAGCGCTGCGGACGCCATGTTTGCGCCTGTTGCGAGCCGTTTCACGACCTATTCGGTGGATCTGGCGCAACTTGGCGATGATGGCACGGCCGCGCGCTACCGCGATAACATCATGGCAATGCCCGAGCTGGCGGAGTGGGCGGACGAGGCGCGCAAGGAAAGCTGATCTTATCCATGCACTTATAGCGCCTTGATGTTATTTATACTTATTTTCTGAATGTGCGAATCCCCATATTTTTAAGTTCTGAGATCGGAATTTGGGCATGGGGATGACATTCAGGTTTTGCAGTCTGCTGGCGGTCATTGCGCCTGTTGCGGCGTGCAGCACCGGCTCGGATGAAAAATATCGGATCACAAGCATTCCGCTACCGCCACTCATGGATTCGCAAGCGGGGGCGAGCGTCGATGATGCGATCCAACTCGCGCGAACATTGCAGCACAGCGGCGCTTCGGGCGAAGCGCTTTCTGTTCTGCGATCTGCGCATGCACGCTATCCGGACGATATTGCGTTGCTCTCTGCCTATGGCTATCAGGCGGCGTTAATGCGTCAGGACGCGCTGGCGCTGCGCTTGCTGCAACGCGCATCTGACGCCGATCCCGAAGATTGGCGCGTTTTTTCCGCTTACGCGATTGTTGCGGAGCGGCAGGGACATAAGATGGAGGCGCGGCAGGCCTTTTCTCGGGCGCGCGAAATTTCCGGCGCCAATACGGCGAGCCTCAACAATTTCGGCATGTTCTACCTGCTTGAGGGGCAAACTTCCGATGCCGCCGCCATATTCCGGCAGGCTCTGATATCGCCGCAAATCGACAAGGATCACATCTTTCTGGTAAAGCGCAATCTTGCGGTAGCCCTCGCAATTCAGGGAGAATTTGAGCAAGCTGAGCGACTTGCGGGATATTCGCTGCCACGCGCGCTTGAGAATGCGGGCAGAGATGAAATCGCAGCTTTTATGGGGCTGGACGAGCGCGCTGCTACTGAGGATCTGAACTGGAAGCCGCATGTGGCCGATGCGTCTCTGGGGGCATCGAAGACCGTTCGTTAATATGATCGCTCTGTTTGGTGAGGACGCGTCCAGCTTCGATTACGGCAGGTGCAAGGATAACCGTCAGCAAGATGGGCAGAAAAAACACGACAAGCGGCACCGCAAGTTTCGGCGGAAGGGCGGCTGCGCGGAACTCCGCCTCGGCGATACGCGCTTCGCGTCCGGCGTGAGCGGCGGAGTTGAGAGCCTGACTGATTGATGTGCCGTGCCGTTCCGCCTGAACGAGCGCTGCCGTGATCAGTTTGACCGCCGGATGTCCGATGCGCTCGCCAAGATTGGCGTAGGCCCGCCAGCGGATTGGCAAATATGAAAGCTCGGCCATCGTCAACCCAAGCTCTTCGGCCAGCTCGACGCTCTGCGCAGCGATGTCCTCAGTCACTCGTCCCAGCGCCGCCTCGACCGAAAGGCCGGACTGGACACATATAAGCAGAAGGTCGAGCGCATCGGGAAAGGCGCGCATTATGCGGTGCTGGCGCCGTTCTATCAGCTTACGGATGATCAGCCTGGGTAGGACATAGCCGAGCGCTGCGGAGGCGGCCGTCAATGTCATGACCAAGCTTGCACTCATGTCTTTCGGATCGAAAAGCGCGATGGCCGTAAGGCACAAAAGGGCGAAAGCGACCGGGCACGCCATCCGGTAGAACAGGAACACCGCTTCTGCTCCATGGTTACGAAATCCAGCCATGCGCAGCTCGACGATCAACTCTATATCCTTGTTATCCTTATCGGTTTTTCCGCCTCCGATCATCCGCGTAAAACAGTTCGCCTGTTTGCGGCGAAGCGGGCTTTCAGGTTTGCCTGCAAGGCTTTTGAGCGTTTCGTCGCGCGATCCGGTCCTTACGCGGGACACTGCTTTCAGGCGTGCGGCATATCTACCGCTCCGTCCATATGGCGCCAGCAGGGTATAGACCGCGCAAAAGACTGCCATTCCGGTCAGAATAGCCAAGAGTAGTTCTGTGTTTGATTCGTATCCAGCCATGCGTCAAACCTCGAATCTCGACATTCTGAGGAGGACGACAATTCCGATGATCAGCCAGATCAGTGAAAAGAGTCCGGCCTTGCGTCCCGTTTCATCCGTCCACAGAAACGAAATGTATTCGGGCGAGAAGACGTAGGTTCCACCAATTACGATGAACGGCAGTGCGCCGATTATCAGCGCCGATATTCGTCCCTCCGCGCTGGCGACACGGATTTTTGTGACGAGCCTTTCCCTCTGGTGCAAAACATTTGCAAGATTGGCCAGCGCATTGGTCAGGTTGCCGCCGGTTTGGTTCTGCATTGACATGACCATCGCGAAGAACCGAACTTCCGGCGTCGGTGTTGTCCGCGCAAGCTTCTCCATGGTGACAGGCAGGGGCACGCCTGCCGCCATTTGCGAGGTAATGGTCTGAAACTCCTCGCGGACCGGTGAGGGGGCGTCGCTGGCGACCATGGCGAGGCAATCCAGCAGGGAGAGGCCGGATTTTGCCCCGCGTATGATCATTTCGACCGCCGGGGAGAAGGCGTTCAGGAAGGCCCGCTTGCGCTGCTCTGTCCGCCAGGCCAGATAACGCAGTGGCAAAAAGCAGCTGGCTAGGCAGCCAAATGCGATCGCCATCAGAAGCGAGCTGGTCATGTACAGAACCATCAGCGTTGCGCTCGCGCCGATCGATATACAGCAAAGGATGAAGATCCGGGGAGATACCGTAAACCCTGCCGCCGTAAGCGTGTCCTGAAGTTGCGACTGTTTCCGCTTCCGGTCCTGACTGGCGATTGACTTGAGGGCGGCTTCCTGCGCGCGTTTTACCGTCCGGCTTTCGGCCATGCGTTTTGTCTGATTGCCGGAGGAAACCAGTTTTCGGTAGAGCACACTGCGTTTTGCCGCGGCGGTGACGCCGTTCGCCTGGCGATGAAAGATGGCGAATACGAAGCATATGGCGCTGAGCGCAGCGAGAGCGGGCGCTGTTATTTGCGCGTCGAGCAGATCAGCCATAACCGTGCACCGCCTGCGGTTGCGGCGACACCGGATCGGTTGCCGACAAGGTTTCGGTCAAGCGCTGCTCAAGTCCGTAATAGCGCGCGCGATCAACAAATCGTGGCCGCGAAATGCCGGTAAAGCGGTGTCCGCCGATCAACTGACCGTTTTCATCTTCCCCTACGAGATGAAAGCGCATCAGGTCTTGTGTGGTGACGACGTCCCCCTCAATGCCGACAATCTCGGTAATGTGGGTGACACGCCGCTTTCCGTCACGCATCCGCGCCACCTGGATCACGATGTCTATCGCGCCTGTAATCATTTGCCTGATGGCGCGCGAAGGCAGGTTGAACCCGGCCATCAGGATCATGCCTTCCAACCGGTTCAGGGCTTCGCGAGGGCTGTTGGCGTGCAGGGTGCTCATCGAGCCGTCATGACCGGTATTCATTGCCTGAAGCAGATCGAAAGCTTCCGGCCCGCGTACCTCGCCGACAATAATCCGTTCAGGCCGCATTCTCAGGCAATTGCGTACCAGATCGCGCATTGTGACATCGCCCTCGCCTTCGAGATTAGGCGGTCGCGTCTCCAGCCTGACGACGTGAGGCTGTTGCAATTGCAGCTCCGCCGCATCCTCGCAGGTCACAATGCGTTCGTCGGGGGAAATATGGCCGGTCATGCAGTTGAGCAATGTCGTTTTGCCCGAGCCAGTTCCACCGGAAATCAATACGTTGCAACGGGAGCGACTGATAATCTCAAGAACAATGCGCGCCTCCTCGGACAGCGCGCCAAATCTTACCAGATGTTTGAGCGTCAACCGGTCCCGCCGGAATTTGCGAATGGTCAGGACAGGCCCGTCAAGCGCCAGTGGCGGGAAGATGATGTTGACGCGGCTGCCATCAGGGAGTCTGGCATCGCAGATCGGGGTGGCTTCATCGACGCGCCGCCCGACCCTGTTTGCAATGCGCTGGCAGATATTGGCCAGTTCCTGATTATCCGCGAAGCGGACAGGAACCTGGCTAAGGCGCCCGCCGCTTTCAATGTAGCATTCCCGCGCTCCGTTGATCATGATGTCGCTGATGTCATCCTGTGCCAGCAATGGCTCCAGCGGGCCAAAACCGAGCACGTCGTTGCAAATCTCTTCCAGCAGTTCATCACGCTCGACACCGGAAAGCGGGGGTGCGCCGAGCTTGAGAATTTCATCGGCGACCTCGCGGATTTCCTTGCGGGCAGTGCCGCCAGGCGTTCTGGCGAGCGCGGTCAGATCGATACTCTCGATCAGGGTTGCGAAGGTCCGTTTCTTGGTTTCGTAAAAGGCGTCCGATCTCTCGAAATCGCGCGTCGGCGTATATACCGGTGTTTCAGGTTCGGACAATCTTGATTGCGCCGAATCCGGCGATTGTCTGAATGCGCCGGATTGCGGTTTTCGCCTTGCTTCAGCCGAGGGCGTTTCGGGGGGGAAGCGTCGCTTGCCGAACATGAGTGCCTTACTTTGCCGCAAACTGGCGATTGATGCTATCGATCAGAGCCTTGACAGGATTTCTGCCCGACAGATTGGTTGGCTTTGGCAAGCGTTGGCAGGCGAGCTTTCCCGCTAAGCGCTGCATGGATTTGGCTGCGGGCGAGCGGGGCGATACCTCCTCGACCATCAGCCCGTTATTGGCGGCCATGCCAAACAGCCGGGCATCGAAATCCACGACAACAGACGGCAAGACATCAAGCGCATCGGCAAAGTCCTTGGCAGAAATTTCGGGACGGCGTGGCATGCCCGCCTTGTTGAGGACGAGAAGCGGAGATCTCCCATCGTCACGATCGGCGCGGATTGCCGCGAAAAGATTTCTTGCATTGCGCAGGTTTACGAGATCCGGTTCCGCAACGACAATACAGTCATCGGCCTGTTCGATCAGCGTGCGTGCACCGCCGTTCCATGCGCAGGGAATATCGAAAAGCGCTATGCGCGCGGTCTGCCGCAACAGCATGGCGATATGGGTCGCGCTGGCTGGAGAAATATGGGAGCTGTCCGTTAGCAGACCATCGGCTATCAACAGCGACAGGTGATCGGAGCATCGTGCAAGAAGTGTCTCCATCATGGCCGCATCAAGTTTCTCGCCGGCGGCAAGCGCGCCCGCAAGGCCGTGTCCGGCGTCCTGATTGAAATTGAGGCCCAACGTGCCGAATGGCGGGTTGCAGTCCGTAATGACGGTATCGGTCTGCTGGGTTTCGGCGAGTGTCCATCCGAGATTATGGCAGATGGTACTGGCCCCGCATCCGCCTTTCGCGCCGATGACAGCAATCATGTTGCTCGTTGCCGGTTCGCCGACCGGGTTCAGAACCGAGCGGATGGAGGATGCGAGTTGACCGGGGGCAAGCGGGGCGACAAGGTAGTCGCTGACATCGCAGCGGAGAAGAGCCCGATAGAAATTCACGTCATTGATCTGTCCAATGATGATCAACCGGCTGTGTTCCTGGCACAGCGGCGCAAGCGTTTCGAGTGCGGAGAAAACCTGTTGGGGCGATGAATGCGTCTCGACAATGAGCAGGTCAGGGCTTGGTTTGCGTTCATAAGCTGCGATCGCCGCAGAAAATCCGCCTGCATGGATCTCGGCGGATCCGAGCTCAAGATGGCTGCTATGCAGAATGTCCGCAGTCTTTGCAACGCCGCTGCCCGCTTCGCAGAACATGTGGATCCTGGGGGAAGCAAGCGCGGTTGCGATGGGAGCCGGTCTTATCGGTTCGTCATCGGAAACATCCATTTCCTCCGTCACTATCATTGCGCTTTTTCCGTGGTTTTCCGTGCAGGCGGATGAGCCGCTCGTCGGCGGGGAGGGGTTTGACGGCCGGAGCCCGAGGAGTGACTGATGCTTTCCAATACCTTTTGCCGCATCATGTTTTGTGGTGTTTCAGGGCGCGGCAAGATCAGATCATCGCTCGCGTCGGCGGTCATCGCCAGATTATGCCGGGATGCGCAGCCTGCGCGCCATTCCGTGATCGCCCGGTCAACGCGGATGCATGTGATCCCGTCAGCGTCAGGGGCGAAACCATCAGTGCAGGCTGATAACGCGCAAACGGAAGAAATCAGGGCTATCAGGTTATGTGTTCGCACTGGTCGCTCCTATTCGAGGATGAAACCGTAAAGCTGGTCGCTCTGACCGCCTGTTCCCGGCAATGTGTCTCCTGGATCAGCCAGTAGATGCTTCTGCGTATGCGTTACGAGTAAGGGCGTTACGATCACCACCAGTTCAGTCTCCGAACGGATGAATTCCTCGCTTGTAAAGAGGTCGCCGATGACGGGCAGGCTTTTCAGTCCTGGCAGGCCTTCGACATTGCGCCGCGTTTGCGATGAGATGAGGCCGGCCATAACCAGCGAGCCGCCGCTTGGCATTTCCAGCACGCTGCTTGCGCGGCGGACGCGAAGAGCGGGAACGCTGATGTCGTTTATCGTCACGGCACCGTCATTGCTCAGTTCACTGACTTCCGTTTTGATTTTCAGGCTGATCCTGCCGGCGGCCAGCACAAGAGGGGTAAACGCCAATGTGACGCCGAATGGCTTGAAGATGATCTGCGTACCGTTATCGTCATTGCCGACCGGCACGGGGTATTCTCCGCCGGCAAGAAATCGCGCCTTCTCGCCGGAAACGGAGGTCAGGTTCGGTTCCGCCAGGATGCGCGCCATGCCGTTTCGCTCCAGCGCCTGGATAATGGCGTCCACCTGGGCGTTTTGACCGCCAATGCCGAGACCGAAAAGCTGCCCGGCTCCGGTGCCGGACAAGGTTTCGGCGACAGGTCCGAACATAGCGGTCGGTATGGTCGCCCCCGTCAGCGGAAACGCTGCCTTGCTCAGATTGACAATAGAAATTTCACCCGAACCAAATGACCCGCCAATGTCAATGCCGAGCCTGCGTGTTGCGGCACGGTTCATCTCCACCACGCGCACCTGCAACAGAACCTGTTGCTTAGCCTCTACGTCGACGAAATTCAGAACATGATCTCTATCGGCCACGAAGCGTCCGGCAATATCGGTGATGCGCGCGGCGTCCAGCGGGGTGGTCACGCTGCCTGATACGACGATATTGTCGTTGATGGCTTCCAGCTTCACTTTGGCGGTCGGGATCATTCGCCTGATGAGCGCCGAAAGAGGAGTCAGATCACGTTCGACGATAATATGCAGCGTCAAGACCGGCGATCCGTCCTGCCCGATGAAACTGGCCGTGGCTTGACCGATTTTCTGGCCAAGCAGGTGAACACTGCGCCTGTTTCTTATGACCGCGTTGACAATGGAGGGGTCAGATATAACGATTTCGCCAATATCTCCGGGCAGATCCACAAGGTTTGATTTGTTCAGAGCGACCGTTACAATCTGTTCCGCTGACGGATGACCCCGATCCTCCATGGCGAACGCCTCTTGGGACGGCGATGCGAGCGTCATAATCATTGTGATGATCAGGGAAAACTGGGGGATGCTTTGAGATGTCATCGCAGGCTCCTTGCAGTCGGCTGAGCTGAGCGGCGTCCGAATTTGAGGAGTTTGGGGGTAGCGCCGGCGGTGCCAATGGCGGCGGTTTCGGACGCAGAAGCGATCGCAATTTCATCTGCTAGCGGAATAAGCGCTAGCGATATCTCTCCGCTGATGCGCGCGCCTGCGACGATGCGGGCTTGTTCCTGGGTTAACTCAAGCGTCGCGGTTTTATTGCCGGACTGGGCAGTATCGGCGTTGACAGAGCCTCCGATTGCAAGAACTTTGACGCCGCGAAGCAGCGTTTGCACCGGAAACTCCGCATGTTCGGCTGTACGGATCGAATGGTTGCCCCACAAAACGTCAACGCGGTCATTTGGCTTAACCAGTCCGCCTACGGCGCTTTCTTCTCGAATGGGGACGGCAACAGCCCGTTTGCCCGATGCGATGAGCGCCGCCACATGGCTTCCATGACCGGGACGGACGAGCTTGGTTTCGGCCACAGGCTCTCCCGCCATGATGGGGTAACGGGCGAACGTCCTGGCGAAATCAGCAAGCTGTCCCCCACCATTGCGAATATTTGCGCCTGCCGGGACGGCGTCTTCGGGCCAATTCCGCCAGCCAAGATCCGCCGCCAATACGCGCTCGCCGGCAGAAATTGCGCGCGTTGCGACCAGCACTTCAATCAGGGTCCTTTCCGCTTTGACGGCTTGCTGCGGTACGGGGACGGTCGCCTCGCGCATGACGATGGCCGAACTGACGGCGGCGATCGTTGCTATTGCGAATGTAAGACTACGGGGCAGATGCATGATGCAATCCAGAAAAATTGACAAAAATTATCATTGTTTTTGATTGCGATGAAAACAGTGAATGAAATCTTAAGGAGTGTATAAGCGGTTAGGCGTATAAGTATTTATGCTATTGTATTTATATCCTTAGCAATAATCCGTAGATGTTGTAATGGCACACTCTAGTATTTTTACCTTTTATACGGTTCTGCGCGAATTGTAGGTGACGCTTTTTTTTCGCAATCTTCATGGCATAAGGCAGTCTGTATACGATGGATTGCTTCCGTTTGGTTTTCAGTATCGAGTAGCAAATGCCGTTCTCTGTTGGCGTTGTATGCAGTATCGGAATTATCGCGGTCGTCCTCGCGTCGGGATTGTCTCTTCCAATGGCGTTAGTGCCTTCCGCAAAGGCCGTATCCTCTCCAGTCGCCATGAGCGACAGCGTACAGATCAAGTTACGCGGACGGGTTACGCCAAGATGCGGTCTCGCTGGCATGGCGGATACGTTTGCTCTTGACGGCGGCTCGGCAGTCAACCGGCAGGACAGGGTGTCTGTCGGTTTCACGATCAACTGCAACACGCCTTTTATCTACTCTGTCAGGTCAAGCGGCGCAGGTGCGATGAAGCTTGCGCGCGCGTCTGCGTCAGATGGGCGGGCAGTTCCGGCCATTCCCTATCGAATCCAAATCAAGATCCCGACAGATGATGGCGATCTTCTCCAGGCTGAATGTGACGGAGACAGGCTACGCGCTGGAAGCGGCCTGAACGGATGCATCCTGGATTCCAGCGATGCTGTCGCCATCGGCCAGCGTGGAGAAGTGGCTGTGATCATGCTGAAAAGCAAATGGTTTCAGTCAGGAGACTATGAAGAAAATCTTCAGATTACACTGAGTGTAAAACAGTAACGCCAAAGGGGGCTTTGGCGCAAAACGAGTTTGTCAGCATAAGCAAACTCATCATCACACTAGAGGAGAATAGTTGTGCGTAAAAAATGGATGTCAGTCAATCTTGCCGGCTTGTCTGCAATTGCGGCAGTTGGGCACGTCAGTGCGTCGACGATCGAGCATAATCTTACGCTTACAGCGTCGATTCCAATACTCTGTAGTCTTAGCGGTGCGCCAGCAATCGTTTCCGGCTCATTTAGCGACGTCACTCAAGGGAGTTCGACATTCAGAGTAAGCGTTACCGGCACGACTGCAAATTCAACCTCAGGTGAACTGACGATCGGCGACATCAGTTGTACAGGCAACCAGATAAAGGTGACTTTGGATCCGGATGGATGGATTACAAACGGCAGTAGTGAAATTGCATACTCAGCCTATGTCGTTGATAATGGGTTGAAAATAGAAAAGTCGAATGAATATGTCGCGCCCGCGGGTGGGACCGGCGAAAAGACCACAATCATAAATCGTTCGACGACAACGCTGGGCGTCAGCATTACAACGCAAGAGAGCACAGACCTCCCGGCCGGAAGCTATTCGGGTTCTCTCAAGATCAGCATCGATCCGGTTTAGCCAAACAGAACCTCCATGCCCGAAGAGCGTGGAGGAAATTTCCGGAGGACTTTTTGTATGCAGTTTAAGCGTATTTTTTCCGTCGCGATCGCCCTGCTCTCGCTTTCTGCTGTTAGCGTCGGGGCGATGTCGGTTGAACCAATGGTTCTTGATGTCACAAGCGCTGGAACGAAGGTCAATGCCGCTTTCAACGTCTCGAATATAACGACGTCTTCCATGCCCGTTGAAATCACGGTTGCGCATATGGAGTTGGAGCCGGATGGTGATGCAAAATACACACCCGCTGAAGATGATTTTTTGATCTTCCCTCCGCTGGCCAGTATTCCAGCAGGTGGTGCACAGACATTCCGTGTTCAGTGGATCGGCGATCCGGACATCGACAGAAGCCGTAATTACCGTATTTCCGTTTCCCAGGTTCCCGTAAAGAAACCTGAAGGCAGTTCGGGCATTCAGATCACCCTCAGCTTTGGGGTTGTCGTCAGCGTCTCTCCGCTTCAGTCGCAAGCGGATATCAGCGTGACGAGAGTAAAGTCGGCCAAAAGTGACAGCGGTGCTGATCTGGTCGAATTGAATGTGAAGAATGCGGGTAACAAACATGCCTATATGCGTTACGCCGCATTGCGTCTGGCTTCGGGAAACTGGTCGCAAATACTCAGCGCCCATGAGATGGAACAGAAGATCGGGCTCGGCATCGTGCAGCCGGGGAAGGAGCGGCGGTTCATACTCCCGATCGATCTCCCGCCGGATGTTTCCAATATCACGGCAAGCTTAGATTACGCACCGGAGAATTAGGGCAATGATCGCCAAGTCAGTTTGATCCGATGGCGCTGAAAGCGGTGGCGTGAGAGCTGTTGCGGCTCTGCTGACGCCTTCGCTTGGCGGCCGCATGACCTCAAAGAAAAAGATCCTGGGACGGAGTATATCGCACACAGCAATTGTGTTGCGAAACAGGAAAGTGTTTGCCGTATGTTGCGCGTGGATTTCCTCAAAGGCTGGCGTCGCCGTGTCAGCATCTGCTTCTGCGCTCGCCGCACCCTTCCCCTCATCGCTGTAGCGACCGCTCTCTGCGCGTCTCCGGGACACACGCAAGCGCCTTCATCCGGACCGGCATCCTATCTTCCGCCTGCCATGGCGCCTCAACCGGATATCCAGCCAATCAATCGCATTGGACGAACAATCGAAATGATCGTTCCCCTGGGCTACCGGGATTATTATCTGGGCGATCTGTCTGTGCGGCTCACTCCGCATCAGACTGTCGAAGTCCCGATTGGAGATCTCGGCGGCGCCATTAGGGAACTGGTGCGCCCTGATACGCTTCGGGAATTGCACGCAGTCAGCCAGGGGCAGGACTATGTCACGCTCACCAAACTGCGTGACGCCGGTTTCGATTTCCGCTTCGACCCTGCCGCGGTCAACATCACTTTTGCTCCGACGCTGGACCAGAAGGTTGAAGGAAATATCAGCGTGCAGGCACGCAAGGCTGTGCCGGATAGTTCGAATGTAGCCGAACCAGCAAAGCTGGCGGCATTCCTCAATATCCGTGGCGTGGCCGAATATGTCGGCAAGTCGCCCGCAGGACAGGAAGGGATGACGATCCCGCGGCTCAATCTGGAAGGTGCGGCGAGCTGGCGGGGAATTGTGGTTGAGGCCGAAGCGACTTACGAGCCGGACGACGTCTCAATTTTTCATCGCTCAGGCAATGGGTTCAAGCGTCGCGGTACAAGGTTGATACGCGATTTTCAGGCGGAGGCCATTCGTGTCAGCGCCGGCGATATCTACCCGGCCGGGGCGGCAATGCAAAGCACGCCCGACCTGCTTGGGGTCTCCGTCGAGCGATCCTACCGTATGCTTCAGCCTGGCCGCAACATTCGCCCAACCAGCCGTCGTAGCTTCCGTATCAAACGCCCTTCCAATGTCGATGTCGAAATTAACGGTGTGATCGAACGCCGCCTGAAACTCGATCCCGGCGATTACAGTCTCTCCGATCTGCCGATACGCAGCGGTCTGAATGAAATTGTCCTGTTGATATCCGACGATGCTGGCGCACAGGAACGGCTGGTCTTTTCTGTTTTCCATGATGGGGCTCTGCTTGAGCCGGGTTTGTCGGAATGGGCTGTGTCCGGCGGCGTTTTGTCCTCATACGATCGTGGGGAACCGGACTATGGCGACCACTATTTTGGAACGGGATATTACCGTCAGGGCATAGCGGAGACGATAACAGCCGAAGCGCATCTGCAGGGCGGCGCCGGTTACGGTCTTGCGGGGCTCGGTCTTGTGTACGGATCGTCCCTGGGGCTTTTTGCGCTCAAGGGGGCAGCGAGCGTGGTCGGTGAAGAGCAGTGGGGTCTTGCTGTCGAGGCCTATTATTCGCCGCCCGTCTGGACCGACACATATGATCGCAACCATGCGTTCCAGTTCACGATCCGAGGTCGGAGTCATGACTATACCGGGTCCATTCTGCATGCGCCCGAAAGTCGGGAGGTCGTGGCCTCGCACCACGACAGATGGCTTGATCTGTCTGCCCGCTATCATACGGAAATCCCTTTTGAAATATCGACTTTCCTGGCAGCCGGATATGGTTTTGGCTTTGCGGCGTCAGACGACCGTTTCCATGCTGACGCCGGATTGAGCCGCTCATTCGGAACGGAGGTGAATCTGGGTGTAACTGCGGGCTACAGCGCAGCGCTTCATCGCGAGGATGATGATGATCTGAGCTTGCAGTTCCGCATGAATTATCGTCCCGATATCGATAGCGCGCTGGGGTTTTCATACGATCCGGCCGCGCACAGGACGCGCGCAAGCTATACAAGGCGCTATGGCCGCGGCGGTGATAGCTGGTATGTCAGAGGAGATATCTCCCATGAAGCGGCGGATAATGAGAATTTCGATCCGGTTTTCAGTAATTACACTGTAGACGGATTAATTCAGCATAGCGGCAATCGCGGTCTGATCGGCGTTTATCAGACCACGCGTTTCGCCGGGCTTGACGAGGAGGCGCTCGATCAGCGTACGTCTTTGCGGGTTGAGACCGCCATTGCCTATGCCGATGGCGTTTTTGCCCTTGGCCGTCCGGTTGCGGATGGATTTGCGATTGTAGCGCCCCATTCCGGCCTGTCCGGTCATGACATCACGATTGGCCGGGCGGAAACCGCTGTGGCGGATCGGCTCGGGCCCGCACTGATCCCTTCGATTTCGCCGTATTCGCTGAACCGAGTCAATTTTGACGTCGCGGATTTGCCAGCAGGCTACAATCTGGGCGATGGGCATTTTGATCTTCAGCCCGGCTATCGGTCAGGCTATGCACTTAATGTCGGCTCCGCCTATACCGTCACGGCGATTGGTACGCTGGTGGATAATCGGGGGGAACCGATCGCACTGCTGCCCGGGATGGCCACGGAGGCCGCCAATCCGGGCAAGGTGATCGAGCTGTTCACGAACCGGGCCGGCCGCTTCGCAGCGCAAGGGCTTGCTCCGGGCCAATGGCTGATCGAGCTTGCGGGCACGCCGCCGCAGCGCTTCGAACTTGTTATCCCGGATGAAAGCATCGGTCTGGTTCGCGCCGGCGCCTTGCATCCGCTTGAGGTTCGCCCATGACACCGCCGTCTTTCTTGAAACGCCAATTCATTGCATTGGTAGCCATGCTTTTATACGGACTTGCCAGCGGCACCAACATGGCGGCTGCGCAGACGTGTCTCGGGCGTATTGCCGCCATCGACGAGGCTATTGCAAATTATAATCCGTTCCATCCGGTTGCGCAGCGGAGAGCATTCGCGGTTACAATCGAAAATACTGGCAGCCAGGCCTGCCAATACCGGGTTCAGTTCAAGGCGATCTCGGCCAGCCACGCATTCGGTTTTGGGATTGCGGCTGCTGACGGGACTGTGTTGGCTGATAGCGATTCTGCGCCCGGGACACAGGGCCAGATTATCAGCCGCATGCTGAACCCGGCGGAAGCGCAAAGGCTGGAGTTGATCTACAGCCTGCCGGAAGGGCAATTTCTCTCGCCAGGCCAGTTTCGGACCAGCATTGATCTGGTATTGACGCCTACTGACGATGAGGGAGCTGCTGCAGCTGCTCTGCGCACGGTCCAGTTGCCGCTTCTATGCAGCGTGGATGATCATCTCGGCGTTAATATTGCGGGCGCGGGACTGAGCAAGACGGTCGATTTCGGCGAACTTGCCGAAGGCATGAGCCGCCGCGTCGTGATCGAAGCGCGCGCCAATCGCAGCTTTCTGCTTGAGATAACTTCGCTTCATGGCGGGGCGCTGGCGCTGGAGCCACCCTATCAGCATTGGCGGGTTGAATATGATCTCGATCTGAATGGAAGCCGGTTAAAGCTGCCATTCAAGGGAGGTCCTTATGAGCGCGGCGGGATTGGGGGGCAATCCTTCGCGATTGAATTTCGTATCGGCGATGTCGTCGCAAAACGCGCAGGTCTGTATGAGGATGAAATCACTATAAATATCGCGCCTGCGCCTTAGTTGTCGGAAAAAGTCAGTCGACCTGTAAGCCGGGTTCTGTACGGGTTACCCCGTGATGACCATTCATCTGGGACGCCCATTGCTGAACGCCTCTAGCAACCAACCCGGGCGGCAACGCAGAAACACGTCCGTCCGCAGCCGTTTCCGGTCACGGACTATGCTGCCCCTATTTGGTTTTGCTCCCGGCGGGGTTTGCCATGCCGCGCCTGTTACCAGCCGCGCGGTGCGCTCTTACCGCACCCTTTCACCCTTGCTCCGGCGTGCCGAAGCGGTTTGCTTTCTGTGGCACTTTCCCTGGGGTTGCCCCCGCCGGACGTTATCCGGCGCCGTGTCTCTGTGGAGCCCGGACTTTCCTCAACAGACACAAGCCTGCAGCGGTCATCCAGCCGACTGACTTTTGCTAATAAGGCAATCATGAGCCCGCAGGTCAAGTACATGATTAAATGCGAATCAGTTCATGTTTACCAAAAATATATTGTATACGTAGTTTTACCATTAGAGTGTAAAATTATCACAGATAAAAGCAGTGTTGAGTGTTATCGTCAAAAAAGGAAGGATTCTTCAGCTTTTACGATGGTCGTTAGTAATTTTCTGATGTTAATAGCCTACTTATGCGAGTATGATATTGAAACTGCAACTGATGTGATTTGATGTGCAGACATCAAACATGAGATGACTACAGGAAAGGAGGTCTAAATGAGCGCGGTAGGAAGCAAAAACCTCGCTGAATGGATCGGGGCGGCTCAAAGGCTGGCGGTGAATTCCGCTGAAAAGGTCGATTGTCCCGATTGCGGCGTACCAGCTTTGAAAGTACGTGACGTGGAATATGGCTGGGGACCGGCCAAGGGGCTTGAGCGATATCTCGTTTGCTCCAATTGCGGCGCCTTCAGCGCCGTGAATATGCGCCGCGCGCGCAATACGTGCGGCCATGCTGACGAAACGGAGCCGGAATCGGTAAAAGCAATCGCCTGATTGGCAGTGATACCTATCAGGCGATACGGACTATTGGCAGCATATCTCCTCTGAAATGCTGCCCTGACTTTATGAGATGAGCGAGAGACCAAGCTGCTTGCGAGCTTCCTCGCGCAGGACATCGATCGGTTGAAGACCGTCCGGCGTTTTGACATGCCAGAATGTCCAGCCGTTACATGCCGGTCTGCCCTGTATGCGTGCGCCCATCTTGTGGATTGAGCCTTGCTCGCCGGCAAGCGCCAGCGTCCCATCGGCGCGAACTTGCGCCTTTAAGGTTGCGCCAGCATTGAACAGCGTTGCGCCCGGCTTGATCATACCAAGGTCTATCAGCGTGCCGAATGGTACGCGCGCCTCAGCTCTGCGCCCGCGCATCAGCTTCAGATCCTGGTCGGTCATTCTCTCCACAGACGCAATCCGCTCTTCAGCCGCACGCCGGTAATCGTCATCGCGCTCGATGCCGACAAAATGGCGGCCAAGCTTCCTGGCGACCGCGCCCGTCGTGCCCGTGCCAAAAAATGGATCGAGCACAATATCGCCGGGTTCGGTGGATGCAAGAATGACACGATAGAGCAGCGCCTCGGGCTTCTGCGTCGGATGCGCCTTGCGCCCGCCCTGATCCTTCAGCCGCTCCGGGCCGGAACAGATCGGGATCAGCCAGTCGGACCGCATCTGCACGTCATCGTTAAAGGCTTTTAGCGCTTCGTAATTGAACTTATAGCGCGATCTCTCATCGCGCGCAGCCCAGATCAGCGTTTCATGCGCATTCGTAAAACGCCGGCCGCGGAAATTCGGCATTGGATTGGTCTTGCGCCAGATGACGTCATTCAGCATCCAGTACCCCAGATCCTGAAGCGCGCAGCCCAGCCGGAAGATATTGTGGTAGCTTCCGATCAACCAGATCGCGCCGTTGGGTTTCAGGACGCGGCGGCATTCGCTCAACCATGCCCGGCAAAAGGCGTCATAGGCGGCAAAGCCACTGAACTTGTCCCAGTCCTGATGCACGCCATCGACGCGCGTATTGTTCGGCCGCAACAGGTTACGGGATAGTTGAAGATTATAAGGAGGATCGGCGAAAACCAGATCGACAGAACTGTTGGGAAGCTTTTGCAACGTATCGATACAGTCGCCGGAGAGGATATGATCAACAAATTCGGCACGGCGGCACTTGGAAACTGACATAAATTTATCCAACGCAACTTGCTACTTGAACATCTATTCATAGCGGCTTTGCAGCGCCCGTGATAGCCGGGCCGCTCTCAAATCCTACAACTCAAGGCTGTCATTTAGAATTATGGAAGATTGGTTAACCGAGCGTTAACTCGGTGAATTGCGTTGATCCATGCTTGACTTTTGTCATTTTCAAAAGGATATAAAGATATGTTTATATGGACAAGAGGCAGCGCATGACACTCGCTGTCCCTTCAGCGATCTTGGTGGATATCCTTCGAGCTGCGGGCGAGCCGACACGGCTACGCTTGCTGCTTCTGCTCGCCCAGGCCGAATATAATGTCAAAGATCTCACGCAGATCCTTGGGCAAAGCCAGCCGCGCCTCAGTCGTCATCTCAAACTTCTGGCGGATGCGGGGTTGATTGTAAGATTTCAGGAAGGAAGCGCGGTTTACTATCGCCTGTCGGATCGCAGTCCGAATGCACGGCTTTTTGCGCCGCTGCTTGACGCGCTGGATAAATGCGACACGCAATTTGCCCGCGATCTGGCCCGCGCCGACGCCTTGCGTGAGGAAAAGACACGCGCTGCTCAGGCTTATTTCGAAATCCATGCGGATGCTTGGGATAAGATACGCTCGTTCCACGCCCCGGAGGAAGCGGTCGAAGCAGCTATGCTCTCCGCGATGGGGAAAGGGCCTTTCCAGTATCTTGTCGATCTTGGGACCGGGACTGGACGCATTCTGGAACTGTTTGCGGAGAGTGCCGAGACGCTTACGGGCTACGACATTAATCGCGAAATGCTGGCCCATGCGCGGGCGCGCCTCGATGCCGGCGGCGTCGGCAATGCTCAGGTCCGGCTTGGCGACATTGCGAATCTGGGAATTCAAGACGGCAATGCAGATGCGGTTGTGATCCATCAGGTGCTGCATTTTCTGGATGATCCGGCTGCCGCCATTGCCGAGGCTGCGCGGCTCCTGAAACCATCGGGACGTTTGCTGATCGCAGATTTCGCGGCTCACGATCTTGAAGAAATGCGCGAGAACTATGCACATAGGCGGCTCGGTTTTGAACAGGAGACGGTTGAGGTGTGGATGCGTCAGAATGGAATGCGTTGTACGCACTATCAGGCGATCCGTCCTCCGTTTGAAAGTGACGGAAAGCTGACAGTTTCGCTCTGGCTGGGCGTGAAAGCGCTCCAGCTCGTGCAGAACACGGATGATCATGCTGGGAACGAAGACAATGAAGAACTTGCGGCGGAGGGGTGAAATATGACGGGAATTGCGGGGCAGACCGGCCGGGCAACTGGGTCGGGGGACAGGGATATCAAGATTTCCTTCGAGTTTTTCCCGCCCAAAACCGCAAAGATGGAAAACAACCTTTGGAGCGCGATCGAAAAGCTTGCGCCGCTTCAGCCGAGCTTCGTTTCGGTTACTTATGGCGCGGGCGGGTCGACGCGCGAGCGCACACACGCAACGGTTGCGCGCATCGTAAATGAAACAGATCTCTTGCCTGCTGCCCATCTGACCTGCGTTGCGGCAAGCCGCGATGAGGTCAATACGGTTATTCGCTCCTATCGAGATGCAGGCGTTCGTCATATCGTTGCCCTGCGCGGCGATGCGCAGGAAGGCGCAGGTACGCCTTACGTTCCGCATCCGGACGGTTATCGGAATGCATGCGATCTTACAGCCGGTATCCGCGAGATCGGCGATTTCGAAATCTCGGTTGCGGCCTATCCGGAAAAGCATCCTGATTCTGTTTCGGTCGAAGCGGATATCGACAATCTGAAAGCCAAGATCGACACTGGCGCCACGCGCGCGATCACACAGTTCTTCTTCGACAATGATCATTACTTCCGCTTTGTCGACCGCGTTCGCGCCGCTGGCGTCAGCGCGCCGATTGTGCCGGGCATCATCCCGATCCACAGTTTTCCTCAGGTCGCGCGTTTCGCAAAGCAGTGCGGCGCAACCATCCCGGCGGCCATCGCCGAGCGTTTCGACGGACTCGAAAATGATACCGAGACGTCGCACCTCCTCGCAGCCGTTGTCGCCGCGGAGCAGGTCATGGGGCTGGCGGAGCAGGGCATCGACGATTTTCATTTCTACACGCTGAATCGGGCGAATCTGGTTTTCGCTATGTGCCGATGTTTAGGCATTTCTCCGTATGCTGAGGATCGTGAACCGCAAGCCGCCTGAGACTGCGCCTTTAATGGCCGTACACAGAAAGACACGCCGATGACGACAACAGGACTCGATCCCTTGCAAGCCCTGACGGCTGCCGCCAACGAACGCATCCTGTTCCTCGATGGCGCAATGGGAACGATGATTCAGCGTCACAAGCTGGGCGAAGCCGAATATCGCGGTGAGCGTTTTGCCGACTGGCAATCGGATCTGAAGGGCAATAACGACCTTCTGGTTTTGACCCAGCCGGATATCATTCGCGATATCCACGTAGCCTATCTCGAAGCCGGCTCCGACATCATTGAGACGAACACCTTCAATGCGCAGTTCATTTCGATGGCCGATTACGGCATGGAGGACCTCAGCTACGAGATCAATCTGGTTGGCGCACAGCTCGCGCGCGAGGCTGCGGATAAGGTCACAGCGCAAACGCCCGATCGCCCGCGCTTCGTCGCTGGCGCCATCGGGCCGACCAACCGCACGGCGTCGCTCTCGCCGGATGTCAATAATCCCGGTTTCCGCAATGTGACGTTCGAGGAGCTGGTGAAGGCCTATAGCGAGCAGACGCGCGGGCTCATGGATGGCGGCGCCGATGCGATCATGATCGAGACGATTTTCGATACGCTGAACGCCAAGGCCGCCGGCTATGCGGTTCTGGAAACCTATGAAGCGATGGGCCGCTCGCTGCCGTTAATGATATCGGGAACGATTACCGACATGTCCGGCCGTAATCTGTCCGGTCAGACGCCGGAGGCGTTCTGGTATTCGATGCGCCATTTGCGGCCATTCTCGATCGGTCTGAACTGCTCGTTCGGGGCGGAGCATCTTCGCCCTGCCGTCGCGGAAATCGCAGCGCTTGCCGAGTGTTATGTCTCGGCTTATCCGAATGCGGGCTTGCCCAACGAGATGGGTGAGTATGACGAGACGCCCGGGCAGATGGCTGGAAAGATGGAGAGCTGGGCGAAGGACGGGCTGGTCAATCTCGTAGGCGGTTGCTGTGGCTCGACGCCGGAGCATATCACCGCGCTTCACACGCAGATGTCGAAATATTCGCCGCGCAAGCTAGCCAAAGTTGAGCGGAAGATGCGGCTGTCAGGGCTTGAACCGTTCGTACACGCCTAGCAGAGCGCGTAAGGCAGGGAACGCAAGGTTTCAGATAATTCCGACTGCCATACAATAAGTTAGAGCGGCGCTTCCCGTCCATGCAAAAGCCGCCGCTCTAATCCGTCCACCTTTTTTGAAAGTGGTAACACACGCAAATACTCCCTTGAACTCTGTACTATGAATAAAATCAGTGTACGGTATTTCCTGAAGCTTTGACTGCTGCGGCCTTGGCCGGCGTTTTCTTGGTAACGGCGCGCTTTACGCTATTTGTAGTGGATTTGGCGGCTTTCTTCGTCTTGCTGGCCGCGGCCGGAGCCTTGGCTTTGGGAGCGGCTGACCTGGCTTTTGAAGGAGCCGCCTTTTTTACCGGGGCAGGGATCTGCGACTGCATGAATTCAACGAACGCTTCCCATTTGACGACGACGTCTTTGCTGCTCTTGCCATTGTTCCAGACCAGGCCCTTGTCAGTGACGGAGACGTCAGCTATGCGCTTGGAGTTTGCGCCATAGACGCCGAACGCGAATGCCGTGTTTTTGATTTCGTGCGAGTTTTTCGCGGAGGAAGTTTTAGACTGCATTATTCTGTTCCCGTTCTCTACGTTGTTGGTCATTGTCCGGGTCTGACAGCCGAATACGGATGAAACCTCGGAAGTGCTAAATAGCAGCCTCTTTATCTTCGATTATGTTTAACAATCGCTTCAGCAATGTTGAGAAGTTTTAGCGCTCCGTTTAACGAATGCCGGGCGCGTTGCATGCACTTTCCGTTGCGAAAAACCTTGCGCGGCTTGGAGAAACGGCGGTTGCGGATGCTTCCACAAGGTTAAGAAAAATGATCCGTTGGCGAATTGAGCAAAAAATTTTCAATTAAAATAGAGGCTTGTGAGTGATTTCTACGCAAGGCTAGCACGCCAGGTTCACACCCACAATTTGACCGCGATGGCTGCAAGGGCTATCGCGCCGACCCAGAGCGCGCTTCTGATCGCTCGCTCATGACTATCATGCGGCCCGCTTGCGCCGGCGTAAAGCTGCAATCCGGCATTGCTTTCATTTTCGTCGACCGCGGCGCTGATCCGGCGCGCCTGTTCGGCGAGCTTGGGCGCATCTTTGACGAGACTCGCGAGCGCAGTCAGGCCATCCACGGCTTCGTTCAGCCTGGCGCGCGGGCCGATCTGTTCTTCCATCCAGCTTTTGACGACAGGTTCGGCGGCGGTCCACATGTTCAGCTTCGGATCGAGCATGCGCGCAACGCCCTCAACCGCGACCATTGTTTTCTGCAACAGAAGCAGTTCTGGTCGAGTTTTCATGTCAAAAAGTTCTGTAATTTCAAATAACTGACTTAAAAGTTTTGCCATCGAAATATCATCAGCCGTCCGATCTTTTATCGGTTCGCCGATCGAGCGTAATGCCTGCGCGAAGGCTTCGACGCTGTAATGCGGGGGAACGTAACCAGCCTCCAGATGCATCCGGGCCGAGCGCAAATAGTCGCGCATAATGAAGCCGTAAAGGATCTCCGCAAGGAAGCGCTTCTCCTTCGGGCCAAGTCTTCCCATTATCCCGAAATCGACAGGAACAAGCGTGCCGTCCGGATCCACGAACAGATTGCCCTGATGCATGTCGGCATGGAAAAATCCGTCGCGCATGGCGTGACGCAGGAATGAGCGAATGACATGGTTGCCCAGCGCCTCGCGGTCGATCCCGGCGCGCTCGATTGCGGTGAGGTTGGCGATCGGAATGGCGTCCACCCATTCCACCGTCATGACGCGTGCGGAGGTGTGTTCCCAATCGACTTTCGGTATACGGAAAGCCGGGTCGCCAGCACGTTCGGTGTTTTCCGACATTTCGGACATGGCGGCGGCTTCAAGGCGCAGGTCCATTTCCAGACGCGTCCACTCCGCCAGCGTATCGACAACGGCGATGGGGCGCAGGCGGCGAGACGGCTTGTGAACGAACTCGATCAGGCGGGCGGCAAAATAGAAACTTTCCAGATCGCGGCGGAATCGTTTCTCAATATTGGGCCGCAGGATCTTGACGGCGACATCGCGCTCCGTTCCATCCGTATCGCGGATGCGCGCCCTGTGAACCTGCGCTATTGAAGCCGCCGCGATCGGTTCGCTCAGATGGATGAAGATGTCATCCGCATTTTTGCCAAGCGCTTCACGGATCGCCTTTTTCGCTTCTTCCATGGGAAAGGGCGGCAACTGGTCCTGGAGCTGGGCCAGGTCGTTGGCGAGTTCGGCTCCTATCGTGTCGCGCCTTGTCGCAAGGAACTGGCCAAGCTTGATATAGCTGGGGCCAAGAGCTACCAATGCGTTGGAGAGGCGGTCCGGCTGGCTCTTGCGCGCCTTGAGCGGCGATAGCAGACGTCTGAGCAGACGCGCAGGGGCAGGCGTCTCCGGACCATCGGGCAGAAAATGCACGCCATGCCAGGCAAGCATGACGCCCGCCCGCGCAAGCCTGAACAGATTGATCAACGCGCTGAACATGGATGCCTTATAGCAAGCCAATCGTTAAGATTGAGCCCGAATCTGTCAAAAAGCGCCATATGCCACAGCGAATTTGCCCTTATTCCTGACCAAGTGGAATCGGAGGTGCATAGTGAACGCCGCCATGCGTGTGTGAACAGGTGACAGCTAGATGCGCCAGCCGGAATGCAAGGCGGCGATGCCGCTGCTGAGATTGCGATATTGCACACGCTCAAAACCAGCGCCACTGATCATCCCGGCAAAGCTGTCCTGATCAGGGAACTTCCGGATGCTCTCAACGAGATAGCGATAGGATTCTGCATCCTTTGTGACCAGTTCGCCGATGCGCGGAATGACATTGAACGAAAAGGCGTCATAGACCTTGTCGATGATCGGGCTGGTGACATGGGAAAATTCGAGACAGATGAAACGCCCGCCGCGCTTCAGGACGCGGTGGGCTTCCGATAGGGCCTTGTCGATATGCGTGACATTGCGTATGCCGAACGCGATCGTATAGGCGTCGAAACTCTTGTCAGGGAAGGGGAGCGCTTCGGCGTTGTCCTCGACAAAGCTGATACGGTCGCCAAAACTCGCGGCAAGCCGGGAGCGGCCGACATCGAGCATTTCCGCGCTGATATCGCAGATCGTGGCGCTTGCTTCAGGTCCGGTCGCATCGAGAAAACGCCTGGACACGTCGCCCGTGCCGCCTGCGACATCAAGAAGGGCGTAGGGGCCGCGTTTTGGCGGAGCGAGCCAGTTGATGAGATCGTTCTT
>JAHQVI010000092.1 GCA_019634405.1 Hyphomicrobiales bacterium | reverse complement strand
GCTCCCAAGCCCTGAGTTTACGCGCACTCCTGACAGTGTATCGGGTCCACCTTTCCGGAAAGCGCTCTCGCGGTTGAACTTCAGTAAAATACGGGATGGTCGGAGTGAGTGGATTCGAACCACCGACCCCCTGCTCCCGAAGCAGGTGCGCTACCAGGCTGCGCTACACTCCGCCGTCGCCATTAAACGTTGTCATAAGGTTTTTCGCTATATTCATGCAAGATCAAACTTTCCGGTTCTGATCCGATAGCGGCCCGACCGGTGATGCCGGATGGTCAACGACGCCACTGTACCCTTAGCTGGAGACTGCGAAAGCCGGTTCAAATGACAGCCTGTCAAAAAGAAGCATCTTATCTGGTAAGCATGATTCGTTGTGCTATAAGCCGATTATGACATTTACGCTGCACCAGGGCGATCTGCCCGACAATCTCGATCTCGGCAAAAGCGTTGCTGTTGATAGTGAAACGATGGGTCTCGATCCACGGCGCGATCGGCTTTGCCTCGTTCAGCTTTCGTCGGGTGACGGAACGGCTCATCTTGTTCAACTGGACAGACCGTTCGAAGCGCCAAATCTGAAGCGCCTGCTCACCGATGCTTCCGTACTGAAACTGTTTCATTACGGGCGTTTCGATATTGCTATGTTTCAGCATTTTCTCGGCGTGGCGACACAACCGGTCTATTGCACGAAAATCGCATCGAAACTCACCCGTACCTATACGGACCGGCACGGCCTTCGCGATCTGTGCCGGGACCTGATCGGCGTTGAGATTTCCAAGCAGCAACAATCATCCGACTGGGGCGCGGAAACCTTGAGCGAGGAGCAACTTGCATATGCTGCGTCCGACGTGCTCTATCTGCACCGCCTGAAAGACGTGCTCGACCCATTGTTGCGGCGCGAAGGACGCGCTGAAATTGCGCAATCCTGTTTCGAGTTTCTTCCGTCCCGTGCCAAGCTTGACCTGCTCGGTTGGGAAGATACCGAAATCTTTGCACATTAACATGCCATCGCGGGAATGACTTTTGTGCGTATGTTTCTAGTTACGCTGCGGGATACGCTTCAAAAATTTTGTCATAGCTCCCACATTTGCGCCGCAATATAGCTGTGATAGTGTTGCCCTGAGGTATTATCCTGCCACTGGACCAGACGGCGACTATGGCTTTACAAAACAACACCCGGCAGCTTCCGATTCCGGCGCGTTTTTCCAGCCTGCGCACGGGCGGCGATCGCGCCATGGCGCTTCGGCAGGCCAGGCGGCATAGTCTGCTGGTTGGATTTCTGCGTTTCGCCTTGCCGGCGCTGACATTAGGTATCGGCGGGCTTTATTTCATTCCGCACAATGTCGTGATCGACACCAGCGTAGGCAAAGCGACCATTGATACCGTCGAATTCGCGGATGGCGGTCTGAAAATGGTGAACCCGCGAATAAACGGCGCTCACGCGAAGCACGGCGTCTACGACATTCGCGCTGTCGACGCAACACAGCAGGTCACGAATCCGGAACTGATCACGCTGAACACACTGTCTGCGACATTGAAATCAAAACAGGAAGAAAATACGACGCTGGACGCCCCATCAGGCATATTTCACTCCAAGAAGGAGGAACTGACTTTCACTCAGGGCCTCACGATCGGCGGCGATGCAGGCTTTTCCGGCAAACTACAGACCGCCACTGCATTCCTGCAAACCAACATGCTGATTACCAAAGATCCAGTCGAGTTTTCATTTCATTCTAGCACCATTAAGGCTAACTCGATGACCCTGTATTCCAGTGAGAAGCGGGTCATATTCGAGGGGGGCGTGCGTGTCCGTCTCGAACGGGCGCCGGAGAAGGGACAATAATGAAAATACTCATACGTGGTATTCTCGCCGGATTGCTGTTCGCAGTTCTCTCCATCGGAACGGCATCCGCTCAAGCGCCGGGCAATAGCCTAGCAGCCGGATATGCAGCCAATGCTGACAAGCCGATCAACATCGAAGCGGATTCGCTTGAGGTCAACGATCAGCAAAAAACCGCGACTTTCATGGGAAATGTGACCGCAAGCCAAGGTGAGTTCACTCTCAAAGCCAAGGAAATCCAGGTCAGCTACGTCCCCCGCGACAAAAAAGACGGCAAGGCGAGCACGGCCGGGGCGGCTGGTGATTCGCAGATCACCGAAATCAACGCCAAGGGTAAAGTGCTGGTCACGACGAAGGACAATCAGACGGCGACGAGCGACTGGGCGCGTTTCGACGTTCCCGCCCAGCTCGTGACGATTGGCGGAAGCGTCGTGCTTACGCAGGACCTCAATACGATCACGGGCGACCGTCTTGTTATCGATCTCAAGACCGGGGTCAGTCAGTTTAAAAATCTGACGGAAACCGCGGACGGCGAGAAAAAACCCAAACAGCGGCTCAGAGCCATTTTTTCACCTAAGAGCGCACAGAATCCCAAAAATTGACGTTGGATCGATTTGCTATAAAGAGTACGCCACATAGTAGGGTGAACTCAGCAATGAACCGCGCCGAGCATGACATGATCGCGCGAAATATGGGTCATAGACTTTATGGCGATTATGGACAGACATGATCCGGTCAGACGACCAGCGCGTCGCGGACCACAAGGGCAGAATCAACGAGCTGCCCCGGCGCGTCCGCGCTCCGCTGCCTCAAGCCAGCATTTACTTACGGCATCGAGCCTTGTGAAAAGCTTCAAGCAGCGCACTGTCGTTCGCGGCGCAAGCCTGACGGTGCGTCGGGGAGAGGCTGTTGGACTGCTGGGACCGAACGGCGCGGGCAAAACGACGATCTTTTACATGATCACCGGGCTCATCAAGCCCGATCAGGGCAAGGTCACCATCGAGGGCAACGATGTCACCCGGCTGCCCATGTATCGGCGGGCGCGGCTGGGGATCGGCTATCTGCCTCAGGAAGCGTCCATCTTTCGCGGTCTGACGGTGGAACAGAACATCCGCTCGGTGCTTGAAGTCGCAGAGCCTAACCGCAAGGAGCGCGAACGGCAGCTCGACTCCCTTCTTGAGGAATTCCGGATTACGAAGCTACGCAAATCACCTGCAATCGCGCTTTCGGGCGGTGAACGTCGCCGGCTTGAAATTGCCCGGGCCCTTGCCAGCCGGCCCTCCTATATGCTTCTCGACGAACCCTTCGCCGGTATTGATCCTATCGCAATTGGCGATATTCGTGCGCTGGTAAGGCATTTGACGAAGCGCGGAATCGGCGTTCTGATTACCGATCATAACGTTAGAGAAACTTTAGAGCTAATCAACAGGGCATATATCATTTATGATGGCCAGGTGCTGACGGAAGGGACGCCTGCCGAAATCGTAGCCAATAAAGATGTTAGGCGGGTTTACCTGGGAGATATGTTCTCAAGCTGAGGCTATGTTAAGTAAAGTTTCAGGTGAAAAAATTTGCTGCAGGTAAAGCTAGAGTTTAAGCAGACCCAATCGCTTGTAATTACGCCGCAATTGCAGCAGGCGATCAAGCTATTGCAATTATCAAACCTAGAGCTTACCAATTTCCTTCAGCAGGAAATCGAACAAAATCCGCTTATTGAATGGGATGAATCCTTTAATCGACCTGCCGAAGCGACAGCGAAGCCGAGTGAAGAAAAGTTGGCTTCGGCGGACCATTCCGGAGATGTCCCCTGGAGCGAGGACCAAAAATCGCCGCTGGCAGAGATGGGCGACACTGTCGAAGACCCTCAAAACACCGCGCCTGCGGCATTTGAGACCTTCTCACTGCGCTCCCACGGCGCGACCAATTCGCACGATACCGGCGCAGCAAGTATCGAAGATCTGACCGCCAGCACGACCACATTGCGGGATCATCTTCGTCAGCAGATCAAGCTTGTCATCAACGATCAGCTGGACCGTCTCATCGCTGATTACCTTATCGACATGATCGACGACACCGGATATTTGCGCGGCGCGCTCGAAGATGCCAGCAAACAGCTTGGCGCGCCGGTAAGCACGCTTGAACGCGTTCTGAGCGCAATTCACAAGCTTGAGCCGGTCGGCGTCGGTGCGCGGTCTCTTGCTGAATGTCTGACCATCCAACTGAAGGAACTCAATCGCCACGATCCGGCGATCGAGGCCCTGCTCGGTAATCTTGACCTTCTGGCCAACCGGGACTTCGCAGCGCTGAAGCGCTTGTGCAAAGTGGATATGGAAGACCTGACGGACATGATTACGGAGATCCGTACGCTTGATCCCAGACCCGGCCTTGCGCATAGTTTCAGCGCAGCCGAAGCCGTTATCCCCGATATTCTTGTAGATCGCGACCGCAATGGCGAGTGGCGCGTAACGCTCAATGGCGAGACGATGCCGCGCATAAGCATCAATCGCAAGTTTTATTCATCTGCGAGGAAATCCATTCGTACGGAACAGGACAAGAGCTATCTCCAGAACTGCATGACGACCGCCAATTGGCTGGAGCGCAGCCTGGACCAGCGGCGTCAAACAATGCTCAAGGTCGCCAGAGAGATTATCAAGCAGCAAAGCGCATTTCTGAATAATGGCGTGAGCGGTTTGAAGCCGCTTGCGCTGAAAGATATTGCCGAACGGATCTCGATGCATGAATCCACTGTCAGCCGCGTCACCTCGAACAAATATATGCAAACGCCGCGCGGCACGTTCGAGCTGAAATATTTCTTTTCCTCCGCAATTGCCGCCGCCGGGAACGGCGATGCTCATTCATCCGAGGCCGTTAAACACCGCATCAAGCAACTCATCGATAACGAACTGCGTAATAAAATCCTCTCCGACGATAAAATCGTCACGATGCTGCGCGAAGAAGGCATAGATATTGCGAGGAGAACGGTTGCAAAATACCGTGAATTGTTACGAATTCCGTCATCCGTACAAAGACGGAGATTGAAAAGTTCATTGGGTTGTCCGCTGACCGACGCAAACCGGTAAGCGGATTTGTAAACTTTGAGGGATCAATATGTGGGATAGTGTCTTCCGCCGGTCCATAACAGCTCGCGATCGCGCGAATTCAAGATCGGCAATCCGTTAATTTCAACTTTCGCTCCACATCTCCGAAAAACAAAAAACCAAGCGATCTCAAGACGATGGACATACAGGTTACAGGAAAACATCTCGATCTCGGCACCGCACTCAGAGCCTATGTAACGGAAAGAGTTGAAAATCTTCTGGAGAAATATCATAGTCGCGGCACATCGGCGCATATACTGATTGAAAAGGAACACGGGCAGTTTAATACGACCTGCACCGTGCATCTGACATCGGGGTTATCTCTTCAAGGCAAGGGCATATCCGGCGAGGCTCACGCCAGCGCGGATGAGTCGTTTGAGCACCTTGAAAAACGTTTGCGCCGTTACAGAAGACGCCTGAAGGATCATCATAAGAATGCTTCAGAGCGAAGCAATGCTGTTGGATTGAGTGCTACGGACTACGTGCTTCACCAGAGGCATGAAGAGGAGGAGCCGGAACTGACCGAACGGCTGGACTTGGCGCCGGCGATCGTTGCTGAGACCCAGACAGCGATTCATGAATTGTCGGTGAGTGACGCGGTAATGGCGATGGATCTTGCAAATAAGCCATTTCTTATTTTTAAAAACGCGGGACACGGCCACCTTAATGTTGTGTACCGGAGAGATGATGGCCATATTGGCTGGATCGATCCAAGTGGGACCAAAGCGCAATAACGACCCCAGCACCCCAGGATTGCAGGGCGGCCTCAGGTCAAAGGAGCGTGTGGAAAGACAATGGATCTAAGCGATCTGATTACACCTTACGGTGTTATTCCAGCATTGAAAGCGTCGAACAAGAAGCAGGCTTTGCAAGAGCTTGCCATTCGCGCTTCGAAGTTGACTGGGATAGACGATCACGAGATTTTCAATACTCTCTTGCAGCGTGAGCGGTTGGGATCGACCGGCGTCGGCAATGGCATTGCTATCCCGCACGGCAAGATCAATTCGCTGAATCACATTACCGGTTTGTTTGCACGCCTCGAAGAACCGATCGATTTTGAATCAATTGATGAAGAGCCTGTCGATCTTGTATTTTTGCTGCTTGCTCCCGAGGACGCAGGCGCAGATCATCTGAAGGCGCTCGCGCGAATTTCGCGGCTGATGCGTGAACCTAGCGCGGTCGAAAAGTTGCGGTCGTCTCGGGAGAAGGAAACGCTCTATGCGGTTCTGACTGAGCCAGCCGCATCTCACGCAGCCTGATCCCACAATTTCCGGCGATATGATTTGGTGGCGGGGTACGCTTTCAGCAAATCTGAAAGCGTGATCCGATTGGATCAATCAGATGTAAGACGATAAAGGGCGCCTCTGGGACGCCCTTTTATTTAGTGAACACTCACAGGTTCCAGATTCTGTTCCTTGGCGTTTTCAACGGCTGCAAAGTGCGTGTCCGTCAACGCAAGCGGTGTGCCGTCCGCGCCATGCACGGCAAATATTGTAATTCCCTCAGGAAGACCTTCAAGTTGCGGATACATCTCCTGTGCCTCATCGGGATTTAGCGATTTGATGTAAGCAATTTCACCATCACCCAACGCTGCGAACTCATTTTCTGACAGCTGAGGAGCAGCGATTGTCGTTTCGTCAAAAGTCATGATCAGATCTCCTCTGTAGCAAAATACTCAGGCACTTCGGTTCCGCCCTGGTCCTCCCACTCAACTTATTGGCGGCTTATTATTTCTATTGACTTCATCTGCTTATCCGTCCCTGGCTTTTTGAGTTCTATCGTCAAAAGACCATTGTCCAGATTAGCCGATTCTACTTTCATTCCTTCACCCAGTATATAGCTGCGCTTGAATTTGCGTCTTGCTATGCCTCGATGCAGATAATCGCGCGGTCCTTCAGGAAGCTGCTTGCCCCGAATAGTAAGCTCGTTATTTTGCAGGATAATTTCAAGCTGCTCACGTTCAAATCCGGCGACGGCGAGAACGATCCTGAGATAGTCGATCTCTCCGGATTCATCCCTGTCGCACTCGATATTGTAAGGTGGGTAGCCCTCAGAGGATATTTTACCAACTCGTTCGAGCATAAGCTCGATATCGTCAAATGCTAGAAAAAGAGGGTTATGTCCAACTCGCGCCATATACTGGCCTCGTGATCACGTCGTCGTGGTAGAAGATTGCGTGGATCATGGCGATGCGCGATTACACCTCTCGGTTTCGGTACATCCTTACATAAGCAGTATATAAGGTAACACCTTGTTCATTCAAGGATCAAGCTGATCCGAGCATTAATAGTAAAATGGAAGGTAAATTCTTGTGTTACGTGGAAGCTTAAAATTTTTATGTGGGCGGCATTTTTGATGTTTTTTTATGTTTCAAAAATTTTCTGGTTTTTTGCCCAACCTTCAAACTTGGTTATAATTTCCTTGATCGTCGGGGCGGTCTTTTACTATCGCGGCAGGCTAAAAATAGGCAAGCGGATCATCGTTTCATGCATTGTTTTCATTGCTTTAGCCGGTCTTTCTCCTTTGAATTATTTAATGCTTTTAAGTCTTGAACAACAATATGGAAAACCCTCACCCCAAACGATCGGGTCCCCCAGCGGCGTGATCGTTCTCGGCGGCATGATTGATACGGCCACATCGGAAGCCCGGGCCAACATGACGCTCAACAATGCCGCCGAACGGCTCACTGAGGCGGCACGCCTTGCCTATCGTTTTCCTGAAGCTCGTATCGTAATGAGCGGAGGTGCCTCAACGGTCTATCGCGGCAAGGACGAAGCGAGTAGCGCAAAGCAATTCCTAACGGATCTCGGCGTCGCCGATAGCCGTGTTCTCACCGAGACGAATTCAAAGAATACCTGGCAAAACGCGATCTATTCGAAAGAGATCATTCAGCCGCAACCAGGCGAACGGTGGTTGCTCATTACCTCCGCCTTTCATATGCCGCGCTCAGTCGGCGTTTTTCGCGCCGCCGGCTTCGAGGTCATCCCCTGGCCGGTTGACTATCGTACGCGCGGGGATCAGGACGCCTGGCGGCTCCCCACGCAACCGTCCGAAGCCTGGCGGAATATCGACCTTGCAACGAAGGAATGGATCGGTTACGCCGTTTATGCGCTGACCGGCCGTCTGAAATAAACAACCCGGGGGAATACCGGCTCAGGCCGAATTTCCCCACCGTGCTGTTACGATATTCTGCATTTCGCCATAGCCACGCTGATAAGCGAACGTCATAATCCGCTGCGCTTCCAGCCAATGTTGCTCGGGCTGGCGTTCAGCAAGCGCTTCGGGAATATCAACAGTGTCGAAACCGCAGCTTCGCGCCAGCGCATATTGATCGGCAATCAGATATCCCACGGCGCGCAGCTCACCGGGAAATCCCAGCCTGCGCAGCCGTGTTGCGATGGAAAAACCGCGCCCATCCGCCGACTTCGGAAATGGCACGGCAATCAGCTTGAGCACCGGGAAATGAATGGCAAGCTCTTCTGGGTCGGCATTGTTCGCAATTTCCAGGCCGATTTCGTGCCCGGCGTCGACCAAAGACATTCCCCGTGCAGAAAAGTCGCCCTGCCCCATAATCAGCCGGGCTGGCACCGATGGCGGCTCATCGGGCTCAGCCAACCGCTGCCAGTCGTCTGTCGTAAAACGGCCATCCTTAATGAGCGGCATAAAGCGCTTCCTTCATCACATCATGTCCAAGCCGCAGATAGGTCTGCTTGAAGCTTTCTCCATTCTCGCGCTGCTTCAGATAGAAGTGGATCAAGCGCTCGACCGCATCCGTCACGCCTTCCGCAGGAAAGCCGGGACCAGATCGCTGGCCTATCGCCGCGGATTCGGTCGGATCACCGCCCAATGTGATCTGATACGCTTCCGCTCCTGTTTTCTCCAGGCCGAGAATGCCGATATCGCCAACATGGTGATGACCGCAGGCATTGATGCAGCCTGAAATCTTGATGCGTATGGAGCCAATATTTTCCTGAAGCACCGGATCGGCAAAACGCTCCGTCAGCTCCTGTGCAATGGGAATGGATCGCGCCGTCGCCAATGCGCAGTAATCCAGCCCCGGGCAGGCGACGACATCGCTGATCAGCTCGGCATTCGCGCTGGCAAGCTCGTGCTCTTTCAGCTCCTGCCAGACGGCCAGCAGGTCGGTTTTCTTCACATTTGGCAGGACCAGATTCTGCTCGGCGGTAACGCGCAATTCGTCGAGACTATAGCGCTCGGCCAGATCTGCAACCGCACGCATCTGGTCCGCCGTGGCGTCGCCGGGCGCGCCGCCCCTGGGCTTCAGCGAGATGAGCGTGATCGCATAGCCAGGCGCTTTGTGCTCGCGCGTATTGACACGAACCCAGCGGGCAAATTCAGGATTTGCCTGCATTGCCTTGGCCAGCTCCGCGCTGTCCGCATCCAGATCGTCATAATCGGGAGCTGTAAAATGTGCGGAGATCCGCGCCAGTTCCTTTTCCACCGGCACGGATGGATCAGGCGCTATTTTCTCGAACTCGCCTTCGACCGCGTCGCGGAATTCCTGGCCGCCCTTTTCGTGCACGAGGATCTTGATACGAGCCTTGTATTTGTTATCCCGCCGGCCTTCAGCATTATAGACGCGCATGATCGCTTCGACGTAGCGAAGAAGATCGACGGCCGGAACGAAATCCCGCACCTTGATCCCGATCATCGGCGTACGGCCCAGACCGCCACCGGCCCAGACTTCATAACCGGATTCTCCTGCATCGTTTTGCACGATGCGCAAGCCGATATCGTGGAACTTGATCACGGCCCGGTCCGCGCGCGCGCCCGTTACCGAGATCTTGAACTTGCGCGGCAGAAACGAGAATTCAGGGTGATTGCTGGACCATTGGCGAAGCAATTCGCTGACGGGACGCGGATCGGCGATCTCATCGGCTGCAACTCCGGCATACGGATCGGCGGTTACGTTGCGGATGCAATTGCCAGATGTCTGGATCGCATGCATCTCAACATCGGCAAGCGCATCGAGAATATCGGG
>JAHQVI010000091.1 GCA_019634405.1 Hyphomicrobiales bacterium | reverse complement strand
CTTGAGCACCACGAACCCGGCGGGGACTTCGCCCTTGAGCTTGTCCGCAATCCCGATGACGGCGCATTCCGCAACATCGGGATGGTTGGACAGCACTTCCTCCAATGCGCCCGTGGACAGGCGGTGTCCGGCGACGTTGATGATATCGTCAGTACGCGACATGACGAACACATAGCCGTCCTCGTCGATATAGCCGGCGTCGGACGTCTTGTAGTAGCCCGGATGATCGGTCAGATAGCTTTCGCGGAAACGCGCATCATTTTCCCACAGGGTCGGAAGGCAGCCCGGGGGGAGCGGCAGGCTGATGGCGAGCGAACCGGTCTTGCCTGCTGCAACCTTCTCGTTCGTTTCGTCCAGCACATGCAGATTAAAGCCCGGCATCGGCACGGCGGGAGAGCCGTATTTCGTCTTCAGCGCTCCAAGCCCAACCGGATTGCCGCAGATCGCCCAGCCCGTTTCGGTTTGCCACCAATGGTCGATGACCGGAACCTTCAGCAGCTCTTCAGCCCATTTAATCGTGTCCGGATCAGCGCGTTCGCCGGCGAGGAACAGCGTGCGCAAAGAAGAAATATCGTAATCCTTGAGCAACTCCCCCTTGGGATCTTCCTTCTTGATGGCGCGGAGAGCCGTCGGCGCGGTAAACAGCGCCACGACCTTGTGGTCGGCAATTACGCGCCAGAATGCGCCCGCATCCGGCGTCCCGACCGGCTTGCCTTCATACAGGATCGTCGTCGCACCATGAAGCAGGGGGGCATAAACAATGTAAGAATGACCAACCACCCAGCCGACATCGGAAGCCGCCCAGAACGGCTCCCCCGCCTCAAGCCCGTAATGATTTGACATCGACCATTTCAGCGCAACCATATGTCCGCCATTGTCGCGCACAACGCCTTTCGGCACACCGGTCGTTCCGGAGGTGTAGAGGATATAGAGCGGGTCGGTAGCTTCGAGTATCGCCGCCTCAGCGCGATTTCCACGCGTCTTGGCCTCTCCGAACAGATAGGCCCAGTCATGATCGCGCCCGGGCGTGAGCTGCACACGCGATTCCGGCCGTTGAAAAACGATGCATCCCTCCGGCTTGTGCGTCGCCTGCGAGATAGCCGAATCGACGAGCGGCTTGTACTCGACGGTCCGGCCCGGCTCCAGGCCGCATGACGCAAGAAGAATCAGTTTCGGCTTCGCATCGTCGATCCGTGTGGCAAGCTCATTTGCGGCAAATCCGCCAAATACGACCGAGTGAACGGCGCCGAGCCGGGCGCAGGCCAACATGCCGATCACGGCTTCCGGGATCATCGGCATGTAAATTATGACACGGTCGCCCTTGCGGACCCCCTTGTCCCGCAGCACCGCCGCAAAAGCGGAAACATCATCCAGCAGCTCCGCATATGTAAAGACGCGTTTCTGCCCGATCATCGCGCTGTCATAAACCAGAGCCGGCTGATCGCCCCTGCCAAGCAACTTCACATGACGGTCAAGACAATTGAAGCTTGTATTGCAAAGCCCGCCTGCGAACCAGCGGCCATACTGCCCCTGCGTTTCGTCAAAAATCTTCTCGGGCGGCTTGACCCAGTCAATCGCCTGAGCAACTTCGCCCCAGAATGCGACCGGATCAGTTTTCCATTTTTTATAAGCATCAAAATATTTGCTCATACTGTCCTCCCCGGAATAAGAGATTAATGAATACTTCGCCCCATATGTATTTCTATTTTGATGACCAAGACATCAGCCCGACTCATAGTGACCAAACGGGTATCATAGTGATGTCAGTCCAAAAGGCTGACAAGCCATTCTTTATGATGCTTCACTGAGCGCTCCCTGCGAATGCTCTAATGGCGTACAATAGAATCAACTGAAAATGAATTCAG
Organism: Hyphomicrobiales bacterium; assembly: GCA_019634405.1. Taxonomy (GTDB): domain Bacteria; phylum Pseudomonadota; class Alphaproteobacteria; order Rhizobiales; family Rhodomicrobiaceae; genus JAHQVI01. The sequence goes on along the minus strand of JAHQVI010000091.1, from coordinate 3,644 downwards.
CGCCGCAATGCATAACGTGATAGATTTGTTATGTGATCTTTTAGCGAGCTTTTGAATGACCATGGAAGAAACCGACGCCCTCGGATTGTCCATCGTGCAGCCCCGAATGGGCGACCGTCCGGCGAATGACGAAAAGGGCAGCGAATTTGAGAGCAAGAGTGCTCGCCGCAAACGTTTGAGCGCTGCGCTTTCGCGCCTGAAGCAGGAACATCGCGATCTGGATGCGGCTATTACGAGCCTTGAAGCCAGTGTGCATTCGGATCAACTCCAACTCAAGCGGCTTAAGAAAAAGAAGCTTTTGTTGAAGGACGAGATCGCGCAGACCGAAGACGAACTTTTCCCCGACATCATCGCCTGAGCAATTGTCACATCTTGCTGTTTTGGTCGCGTTCCGATAAGTGCGCATCAGGAAACTCGTTATGTCAGAGGAAATTATGGACGCCCAATCAGCAATCGGCATTATCATGGGCAGTCAGAGCGACTGGCCAACCATGCGCTGTGCGGCCGACGCGCTTGACCAACTTGAGGTCGCTTACGAAACCCGCATTGTCTCGGCTCACCGTACGCCTGACCGTATGTATGATTACGCGAAACAGGCGGAAGGACGCGGGCTGAAAGTCATTATCGCCGGCGCAGGCGGAGCGGCGCATCTGCCGGGCATGGTCGCCTCGCTCACGCGCCTGCCGGTCTTGGCCGTGCCCGTGCAATCGCGTGCTCTTTCAGGGCTCGACAGCCTGCTTTCCATCGTGCAGATGCCGGCTGGCATACCGGTCGGGACGCTTGCGATCGGCGAGGCCGGTGCATTCAATGCCGGACTGCTTGCCGCGCAGATCATCGCGAACACCGACTCGGATCTGGCTGCGCGCGTCGAGACATGGCGCAAGAAGCGCACCGCCGCCGTGCAGGAAACCCCGTCTCATGACGGCTGAACCATTGCCGCCCGGCGCAACCGTCGGCATCGTCGGGGGTGGCCAGCTCGGCCGCATGATGGCGCTGGCGGCGTCAAAGATCGGGCTTAAATCCAGCATTTTTGCGCCGGATGAGGATTGCCCCGCATTCGAGGTCGCCACTTTCAGGCATTGCGCAGCCTATGACGACCGCGCCGCGCTGGAGCGGTTTGCCCGCGAGGCCGACGCCGTCACTTACGAATTCGAGAATGTGCCCGCCGAAGCACTGGCGATCATCGAGCAGCACAGCCATCTCGCTCCCAACCGGCGGGCGCTCGAAGTCTCGCAGAACCGCCTTGAAGAACGGCGCTTCCTTGCGGGATTGGGCCTGCCCTGCGCCCCGCATGCGGAAATTCGCGGACGGAACGAGCTGGAACCTGCATGGAGCAACTTGACCGCCGGCCAATCTGACACGCTGCTTTTTCTCAAACTTGCGCGCTATGGCTATGATGGCAAAGGCCAGATGCGCATCGGCGGCGCGGGGGATCTGGCACCAGCACGCCAATGGCTCGGCAATGAAGAGGCCTTGCTCGAACGCGGCGTGGATTTCGCCTATGAATTCTCAATGCTCTGCGTCCGCGATCAAGGCGGACGCATGAGCTGTTACGACCCGCCGCGCAATGTACACAAGGGCGGCATCTTGCGTGAAAGCATCGTGCCTGCCGCGCTGCCGGACGATGTCCTGGCGACCGCTAAGGATATCGCCGGAGAAATCCTTGCCGCGCTGGACTATGTGGGCGTCCTGGCGGTCGAAATGTTCGCGGAAAGACACAATGGCGGGATACGCCCCATTATCAACGAGATCGCGCCGCGTGTTCACAATAGCGGCCATTGGACGCTAGACGCCTGCCCCGTCAGCCAGTTCGAGAACCATATTCGCGCCGTCGCCGGCTGGCCGCTCGGCACCACGGAACGCCATTCCGATGCGCGGATGGTGAATCTTCTCGGAGAAGAGGCGCTCCGCTGGCCATCCCTGCTGGAAGAAAATCCGTCGCGATCGCTTACGCTGTACGGGAAGAAAGACGCCGTGAGCGGACGAAAGATGGGGCATTTCGTCGAGTTGAAACCAAAACCGTAACGTTGCCCTCCGATGACTTCAAACTCTGTCGTGCCGAGGCTGGTGTTCCAAAATCATCGCAAACCCAGGGCATCACAGAAATTCCATCTACTCAGCATTTCCTGCTATGACTGACCGATAAAGTCTCAGGCGGAGGGTAATTAATCATGGGAATGCTGGCCCTTTCAGGCATTATTTTTCTGTTCATACACTATTTACCGTCCACGCCACTACGCAGCCGTGCAATTGCAGCGATCGGCGAGTCCGCCTATCTCGGGATCTACTCAGTTGTCTCGCTGTTTATTTTCATCTGGTGGGCAAACAGCTTCAACAATACGCCCGGCTACGCTCCCTTATGGTTCTATCCGGATTGGTGGCCGTGGGTGAAAGCGGCGCTGCTGCTGTTCGCTGCGGTCCTGTTTGTCGGCTCGCTATCCTCGCCCAATCCGAGCGTGCCGAAAGGCGGGACGCTGCTTGAGCGCGCCGATATTGGCGAAGGCATATTCGCGATTACGCGGCACCCGGGAATGTGGGCCTTTGCAATCTGGGCCCTGGCGCATCTGATCAGCCAGCCGAACGCGCGCGGTTTCTGGTTTTTCGGCCTGTTCGCACTGACGGCACTGGGCGGCGCATGGCTTCAGGATAGGCGCAAGCGGCAGGAGCTTGGCGCGAACTGGGCGCGCTTTGAGGAGAAAACCTCATTCCTGCCCTTTGTCGCCGCCGCGCAAGGGCGCGCAAAGCTTAGCCTGAGCAAAATTGGCTGGTGGCGGATCGGCGTCGCCATATTGATATGGGCGGCAATCCTGCATCTGCATGTCTGGCTGTTCGGCGCATCGCCCTTGCCGGGTCTGGCCGGTTAAAGGCCTGCGCCCAACAGCACCGGACCGAAAAGTAGACGCCGGTTTTCAGGCACATCCGATGCTTGAATTGGAGGTTGAGCGTGGCGGCTATGTCTGTCAACGGGCGCTTGAGCGCTTGATGAACTCCCCGGATATGCTCCGGGGAGTTCGTGAACATATTGCGTCAACCCTGCCTCGTCACGTCAGAATGCCGGAACCGTCTGACGCCGCCTCTGCAGCAGGACAACGCCAATCAGCAGCAAGAACGCCGGAATATAGAAGATCTCCTTGAAGACACGCTCCACCGGCGCTTCGACCTGCGTTACTTTGACGGATCTGTCGTCATAAAAATCAAAGAGCGTACCGAGCTTCTCGTTGGGCGTACCGAACATGGGCTCCTGCAAAGCCTGCGTTTCCGGATCGAACGCCAGGCCGAACTTCGCCAGCCGCACCGCGCCATCGCCGGGCTCATCCTGCATTTTGAGAACGACCAGCGTATCGATGGTGTTGTCGGGATCGTTGAAATCAGGACCGCTCAAGGTTAGCCGCAATTCGGAGTTCTCGGGCGCGTCCCCGGCAAGCTGGATGATGTTTTCTCCCGATTGCGAGGCAAAGGGCGGCTGCACCTGGTCGAGCCAGAAGCCCGGCCGGAACAGGGTGAAGGCGATAAGCAGCAGCGCCGCTGACTCATACAAGCGATTGCGCGTCAGGAAATAGCCCTGCGTCGCAGCCGCGAACAGCATCATGGCGATAACCGCGATGAAGAATACGAAGACCGCTTTGCCGAGCGTGACATCGATG
>JAHQVI010000090.1 GCA_019634405.1 Hyphomicrobiales bacterium | reverse complement strand
TGCCGGATGCTTCGATCCCGCCGCGGAAACCACGTTCGGCGTCGGTTACACCGCGCCAGAGCAGCATGAGAACTTTATATTGCTCGGCCTGGGCGGCAATTGGCGTAGCCAGAAGGACGCTCAGGCACAATAAGAATACACGCAACATTGCACCAATATTTGTTGTAACGCATTGGTTCATCGCTACATGAAATCATCTAAATCTATATAAAAAATATCGATATAATTTTACATATGAAAATCTATTTAAATTTTTTTGAAATGTATTTGTTGATATGATTCCGAATATATATTTCCATTTTTATTAATGTATAATTACGCGCGGTAATTCATATAAAATTTTTATTCTATATAATATAGGCCGCGTACTCATTATTTAATGATTTCAAGGATATTAGAGTTTCATGAAAATATCGGTAAAATATTATATTGTTATACCGACATTATTTCTGGTCGCATTTTGTTATTTTTCTGTATCAAAAATTTTAATCAATTTTATTGAAGAAACGCAACTTGAAGATTTCACTCAGCAAAATGCCCTGGCGGTGAGAACAATCACCCCGACTTTGGCGTTGAGTATGTGGGAGTTCAATGTTGAGCGGGCCGAGAATGCAATTCTCGGAATCGACGACAATTCAACATTTCTATTCGCTGCCATATACACGGATGACGGGCTGTTCGCTGCGCACGGCGATAACGCGCTGGTCAAGGATGCGCGCAATTTCTTCCAGTCCGGCCAGGTTACTCAGATCGGGCAGGGGTCGTATCATATCTCGGAAAACCGGTTGTTTGTGTCCTATCCCATTGTCCTCGTTTCGAGAGCGCAGGAGTTGGGGCTGATTGTGGCCGCCTTTTCGCTCGAAGAGATGCACACCGAAACCGGCCAGATCGAGCAAAAAGTACAAATAGTTGCAGCTGGGGGCACCCTGTTTGTATTGCTCGGGATGCTGACCCTTGCGTGGCTTGCCAATCGTTGGCTTGGACGTGTCGCGGTCGGAATAACCAATGTCGCCAATGGCGATTTGAGAGACAACGTCAATTTGTCGAGCTCGATCTCCGAGTTTCAAGACATTCACGAAGCTCTTCGGCAGTTGCGCCGGGATGCGTTGCAACTGATCGAGTTGAAGTCAAAGTCTCGTGCTGCCGAGCAAATACGCTACATGGCGCTGAACGATCCTTTGACCAACCTTGGCAACCGCCGCTATCTCGATGAATATATGGCCGGTTTTCAGCATCCGGACGCCGACGGGTCGGGTGTTCTGGAAGTCCTGCATATCGACCTTGATGGCTTCAAGGAGGTCAATGACACTGCGGGCCACGCCGCCGGCGATGCAGTTCTGGAAATGACCAGTAAAAGGCTTCGTGAAGCCGTCTCGGACACGGGAAAGACTTTTCGCGTTGGCGGGGATGAGTTCGTTATTGTTCGTCACCACAACACCATCGCGGGCGATGGGGGCTGGGAGCCAACTGCACTGGCTGAAGACATCACACGCATCATGTCGGAACCATGCATTGTTGACGGGCAAACCCATCCGATAGGGGCGTCTGTCGGGCTCGTGATTACTTCGGCGTCTCATATTGAAAAGGATAAGATCCTTGCCGATGCGGACATCGCTATGTATGCGGCAAAGGCTGCAGGCAAAAATTGCTTCACACAATTCACATCGGAGCTGCGCGACGCTTCCGTCAAAAGGCTTCATCTGGCAACGAATCTTGAAGGCGCGTTGGAGCGAGGCGAAATTGTTGCCTATTACCAGCCGAAGGTAACAAGCCAGGGTTTTAAAATTTTTGGTGCCGAAGCGCTCGTCAGATGGCGTGACCCGGCGCAAGGCGTACTTACCCCGGACAAGTTCCTCGATATCGCGAAAGAGCGCCGGTTGATCGCGAAAATTGACCGGATGGTGTTTCACAGGGTTTGCGAAGATCTGGCTGCCTGGCGCGCTCAAGGGCTTGAAGCGCCCAAGGTGTCGATCAACGTTTCGGCAAGCCGCCTTGCTGATCCGGACCTGTTAGAGGAGCTGAAAGCGGCGGATCTCGAACCGGGTTCGATTTCATTCGAACTTCTCGAAACCGTCTATCATGAAGATGCCGCGGAAGACGTTATCTTGCGCTTGAACCTGATCCGCAGTCTGGGCGTTCAAATCGAACTCGACGATTTTGGTAGCGAGCATGCATCGATGATGAGTTTGCTCAGAATTGCGCCGGACAGGCTGAAGATTGATCGGCGCTTTGTGCAGGACATGCTTGTGAATCAGCAATCGGCGTGGCTCATCTCCCAAATGGTGGAAATCGGGAAAAGCCTCGGGATTGCCGCAACGGCGGAAGGCGTTGAAAGTCTTGCTCAGGCGACGGCTCTGCAGGAAATCGGTTGCGACATGTTGCAGGGTTATCATTTCGGAAAGCCCTGCGCGCCGGACGAGTTCGCCCAACGATATTTGAAGGCTCGCCCTTCGCATATGGAGGACGCCGACCTGGAGGACAATACGAATTTGAAGATCCGGGCTTATGCCGGGTGAATGGGGAGAGAGGTAGCTGATCGGCGCTCAGCTTCGTTTCGGCGTCACGCGCGATGGCGACGGCCGGTAAAAACGGCGGGAGGGCCCGCCGTCATATTCTGTTGTCTCACTGTGCGATGGGCCGGTCAGTAAGACGAGCCGCCGCCGCTCATATCCTGCATGTTCTGGGCGGCGGTTGTTGCAGCTTGCGTTCCGTCCTGGACAAGCTTTGTTGTCAGCGTACGGATTTCCTCAAGCTGTTTGCCGTATGTGTCCATCAGTTCACGAACATAGGTGCTCTGCATGTCCACAACTTCATTCATCTTCTTTGCGTCAGCCAATTGCATGGCAAAACGGAAATTCGCGTCGGCGTTCTGACGGGTGAACTCGGCAATCTTCTCATTCAGCTGTTTCATGCCGTCCATCGGCTGACTGCCGTTGGTGTCGAAGCCGCTCATTGCCTGCTGACTCGCGCTGATGAATGTCTCAAACGCCTTGCGCGTCTGATCGATCGTGGCTTTCATCATATTGCGTACGGGTTCAGGAATTTCGGTCAGATTGGGCACATCCTGCATGTCTGATCTCCTTGGTGCTAAAAGTATGGGAGCAGAAATTTCTTCTCTACGCTTGCTACTAACGGGATCGCTTAATACAGCGACTCTGTGACTTCAGGATAAAAACAGCTTCTACCCACCGAACACCTGAGTCAACAGCGCTCACAGGATCTTCGAATCATGGCCGCGGTGCATATTGGATGATGGGTTTCTTTGTCTGTCGAGCCAAATGATGAATATGATTGGTCAATTTTAAATATAAATGCGAAATTTCGTGGGGAGGCTAATCGTTAATTTGCTAGGTAAGTACAAATTTAAAAATTTAAACAAATAATATTGCTGATTTAAGCGAGCGGTAAGCGAAGTTTATTATGTTTGTTCTTGTTTATATTATTATCAGAGCAAAGCCCCATGGCGTTAATTGCGTCCAGCCTTACAAATGATACGGAAGTCAATTTATCCTTACCTGGTGACGGGGTCGGAAAGAAAAGCGGCATCCACGGTAATCCATCCCGGTTGGGCGGCAAATTGTGGATATATGCCGGAGCAATGCGATTGTCCTTGCCCGTCATTTGTCTTTCGCTCGGGGTCAACCTGTTCAGTCTGGTTCCGCCTTTGGCTGTGTATGTCCTGCTCGATCTGGCGTCAGAGGGCAGGGAAAATGGCGTGTTGATCGCTCTTTTTTGCGGGAGCGCATTGGCGGTGCTTGCGGAAGCCGTCCTGCGCATTGCCCGGAACAGACTTTTTCATGACATGGCGGCGAAGGAAATTTACGACCTGCAAATGAGCATGGCCCGACAGCTTCTGAATACGTCCTGGTCGGCTGCCATGCGCCTTCCTCCCGCTGCTGCTGCCAGCGCGATGCAGGCCGTTGAGGAATTGAGCCAGCTTTACAGTGCGGATGCACGGCTGGGCATACTGGAATTGCCCTTCATTGTTCTATGCCTTGCCGCAATCGGAACCATTGGCGGCTCGGTCGTTGTTGCGCCGATCATCCTAATGCTTCTTTTCTGCTTGTGGACCTTGCGGGCGCAGAAAGCCATCCAGACGGCCGAGCAAGAGGTAAAGAACCTGCGACATGAACGGGCGGGGCTGTGCGCCCAGGGCATAGAACGCGCTGCGACTGTGAAAAGCCTTGCGATCGAGCCGCATTTAAAGCGCAGGCTCGAAAGCTTGTTCCGTTCGGCTGCGCCATCGGGCGAAGCATATCTGGTTCAGTTGAATCATATCATGATGGCAGGGCAACTCTATGAAAAAACAGTATTTATTCTAGTTCTGGCAGGCGGCGGCATGTTGGCTGCCGGTGGCTCGATGTCGATTGCCGCGCTCGCGGCTTCTGCGCTTCTCGCCCTTCTGTTCGCCCGGGCTTCTCGGCGGTTGTGCGAGTGCTGGACACATGCGGATGCGGCACAGCGTGCGTTTGAGCGTTCAAAATCCCTTTCCGGCTTGCCGAAGAAATCCTTCTTCTGGACAGGGATAGCAGGCCCTGCCAAGGTTCAGTTCAACGGGGTCGGGATGGCGTTCGACGGACGCAGCCAGGACAGCCGTGGCGTCAATCTGACGATCAGGCCCGGCGAGACTATCGGCATCGTTACCCGCGATGACGCACAACGCGATCAGCTGTCCCGCATCTTTAGCTGCAGCCTGGTTCCTGATTACGGGGAAATCCTGGTCGACGGCCGGATCGCGTCTCCCGATACAGATGAAGGCTTGCGGGGCGTCATGCTTCTCAATGACAGGCCGTCAATATTTCATGGCACTGTCATTGAAAACATCTCGATGTTCGGCTGCATCAGCCCGGTCAGCGCAATCGAATTGGCACAGCGTCTGGATGTTGAGGGCCTCATCCAGAATTTGCCCGATGGGTACAGCACGCAGTTGGATCCTGACAGGTCGGCCTATTTCTCAAAGGAATTGTTTCTCGGCATTGCGCTCGTAAGGGCGGTGGCCCTCAGACCGCGGCTGTTGGTTCTGGATATGTCCTGCGCCGGCGCGGATGGCGAGGGCGTTGGCGCATACATGAAGCTGATTGAGGAACTGAATGGTGCGACAACGATCATCGCCCTGACAAAAAGGCCGGCCGGATCGGTCAGCGAGGGATGCCATTACGAAATGACGGACTGGTCGCTTGAGCCGGTCGAGCCCGGTCTTGGGGACGAAAATGCTTATGACGATTGGGGCATGGCAGGCGATGATTGACGATTTGCGCCCCTCTTTCGCGATGGCGAAGACTACGCCTGCGCAAGCCTGTCTTGAGCCGCTTCTCAATGCGCTTGGCTGGACAGGTAGCCCGCGTCGTCTGTTCGAGGCGCTTCCGGAAGACCATGAAATTGCGGATCTTCCGGCCCTGCTTGGCGTTCTGAAAAATCTCAGATTTCTGGCGGTTGCGCACAGGCAGAAGCCGCTGAAGCTTTGCGATGAAATGCTGCCGGTGATTCTGGCCAGGGATGATGGTGACATATGGGTCGTCATCGAGGTTGAAAAGGCCGGATATTTCAAGATGTTCAAGGGGCGCGAGGGGCGTCTGGCGACTGTTTCGGTGGACGAACTGGAGGGACGGATCCTCACCGTGTATTCGGTTGAGGGAGCTGTGACACGCTTTAGCTTGTCTGAGTTCCTGCACAGGAGCGAGACCGGGAGCATCGGAATGCTTCTGCTTTTGAGCTTGCTGATTGGAGGTTTCGCGCTCGCACTGCCTGTCTGTGCAATGATGATCTTCGACCGGACGCTTGACGGTCAATCCACAAGCGGAATGCTATTGCCCGTCTTCGTCCTGATTGCGATGGCTGGTATCGAGACTATGCTTCGTTCACAACGTGCCCGCCTGATCGTAAAAAGCGCGACATCTCTTCAGGCTCGTATTTTCAAGGGCGCATTTGAACGAATGACAAGCCTGCCGCTTTCCCTGATCGAGATAAAGTCGACGGGCTCTCTGGTCAAGCAATTGAAATCCTTTGATATATCCAGAGATGTCAATGCATCTCCACTGGTCGCAGCCTTGTTCGACCTTCCAATGATTGCCATGCTGATCGCGGCGGCCTTTTACCTGGGAGGATGGCTGGGCTGGCTGATTGTCGGCTTTTCGGCGGTTCTGACAGGATTGTCGGTGCTCTGGGCGATGAAGGTGCGCTTCAATGACCGCGAACGGCAGGAGCAAGACTCCCGGGCCGAGAAATTCCGGGCGGATATGGTTCGCAACCTGCCCGTCATCCATTCGGCGTATGCAGAGGAAATCTGGGCGCAGCGTTACAGCAGGCTGATTTCCGGCAGTATTTTGCTGGATACGGACATGCGGCGCTTAAAGGGGTGGGCCGAAATGCCGGTCAGGATCGTGCCTGAGCTGACCGCGTTGCTGATTTCAGTTGTTGGGGTGAGCCAAATTGCGGGCGGGGAGCTTTCAATCGGCGCTCTTGCGGCGCTTTTGATCATCGTTTGGCGGATTTCTGCGCCAATTGGGCTAATTCGTTCCAATATTGATCTGGTTTTTCGAACGATTGACATGTGCGCGCAATTTCAGAAGTTGATGCAGTTAGCGCCGGAAAAAAGCGCCCTGCCAATTGCGCCAAGCAAGGAAATCAGTGGACGGATCACTCTGGTGGACGCCAGCTACCGGAGAACGCGCGCGGTTTGCACGGACTTGAAGAATATCACAATGACGGTAGAGCCGGGCGAGCTTGTCGCGCTGACCGGGCTAGCACCTTCAAGCAATCTCGCACTGCTTCGCATGATGGCGAGCCTGCAAGGCGCCGATAGCGGCAGACTCGGCATTGATGAATGCGATATCGGGTTGTTTGATGCGCGTCACTTGCGTCAGCGCATTGCGCTTGTCAGCGAAGACCAGCTTCTGTTCCCGGGGACCTCGGATCTATGAGCCCAAAGCTGAGAGGCGCCCCTACGGAAGCCGCCCCATGAATGTCCGTCCGGTTCTGCGCTTCCTCGGGCGGTTGGTGCTGGTGTTGGCGGGAGCTCAGATCT
>JAHQVI010000089.1 GCA_019634405.1 Hyphomicrobiales bacterium | reverse complement strand
GATCAAGATCCTCACCGGCGTTTATCGCCGCGAGGCGGGTGATGTTATGTTCGGCGGTAAGCCATGCATGATTTCCAGCCCGCGCGAGGCGCAGGATTTCGGCATCGCGACGATCTATCAGGAGCTGAATCTCGTTCCGCTGCGCAGCGTGACGGAGAATGTGACGCTTGGCTACGAGCCGCGGCGCTTCGGCGGTCTGATTATCGACTGGAGAGAGGCCCATCGCCGGACGCGCGAAATTCTGGCGCGGTTCAATATCGATATTGATGTTCGCGCTCCGCTTGGCGAATATTCAACCGCAATCCAGCAGCTTGTCGCCATTGCGCGCGCCGTTTCGCTCAACTCCAGACTTGTCATTATGGATGAGCCGACCTCCTCGCTTGATGACAGGGAGGTCGAGGTTCTGTTCAATGTCGTGCGTAGTTTGAAAGAAGCGGGCGTCTCGATCCTCTATGTGACGCACTTCCTCGATGAGCTGTTCCGGATCTGCGATCGCGTCACGACCATGCGCGACGGCCGCACCGTCGGTTGCAAGACCATCGCCGAGATATCAAAACTCTCGCTGATCGCGGATATGCTTGGCCGAGACATTGAGGCAATCCGCTCTGCCGGCATGACCGAGTTGAGCGGGTCCGGCGGCAAGGCAACGGGCAGGCCGCTGCTCAAAGCGACAGATGTTGCAACCGGCCCCCGTTTGCGCAAATTCAACCTGACGGTGAATGAGGGCGAAATCGTCGGCCTTGGCGGGCTGCTTGGGTCGGGCCGCACGGAGGCGGCGCGGGCGATGTTCGGCGTCGATCCGGTCAGAGGCGGCAAACTCGAACTCCATGACGGCAAGTCTCCCCCGGCAACGCCGCGCGAGGCGATCAGGTCGGGGCTGGCCTTTCTGAGCGAAGACCGCAAGACCGAAGGCATCATACCGGAGATGTCCGTGCGTGAGAATATCACGCTCGCCCTTCTGCCCCGTCTGGCGAAGTCTGGTCAGATCGACGGCAAACGCGAACGTGAACTCGTCGAGAACATGATCAGGTCGCTCGGCATCAAGACAGCGAATATGGACCAGCCGATCCGCGAGCTGTCCGGCGGCAACCAGCAGAAAGCACTTCTGGCGCGCTGGCTCGCCACGGACCCTGACCTGCTCATTCTGGATGAACCCACGCGCGGTGTGGATGTCGGAGCCAAGCTGGAAATTCAAGGCATCATACGCGATTACGTCGAGAAAGGCGTCGGCGTTGTACTGATCTCATCCGAATTCGAAGAGCTGGTGGAAGGGGCGGACCGCATCATTGTCCTGCAGGACGGCTACTCGGTCAGCGTTCTTCATAGTCCCGGCGTCACCGAAGAAATGCTCGTGAAAGCAATTGCCCATCATCATGACAAGGAGGCGGTGGCATGACGACACCTGTTGCCGCGGACGAGCCCGCCCACAAGACAGCGCGTCCCGTATTTGGCTTCGATACCGGCCTTCTGAAAAGAAACGGCACGCTGATCGCGCTGGCGTTGCTGCTCGCCTTCAATATTCTGTTCACCCCAAATTTCCTGCAATTGCAGACGCTGTTTGTGAATATCAGCCAGGTCACGACGATCGCCATTGTTGCAGTTGGCATGACGCTGGTAATCGCAACGGGCGGCATCGATCTGTCCGTTGGCGCTGTCATGGCGCTGGCGGGCGCGCTGGCGCCGCTGATCTTCACATCGAGCTTTGGCGTCGAATATCCCGTCCTCGGACTGATCGCGGCATTCATTCTGCCGCTGCTCGCAGCTATGTTATGCGGCCTGTTCAACGGCGCGATGGTCAGCTATCTGCGCGTACAGCCGATCATCGCCACGCTTATCCTGTTCATTTCCGGGCGTGGGATCGCGCAGGTTCTCACCAATGGCAATCTGCAAACCTTTTCGAACCCCTATTTCAGCTATCTGGGAACGGGCAAAATTCTCGGACTGCCGTTTCAGGGCTGGTTGGGGCTAGCGCTGGCCATTGGTGTGTTCTGGCTTGTAAGCCGGACGATTTTTGGACGCTACCTTCTGGCGATTGGCGGCAATGAGAGAGCCGCCATGCTCGCGGGGACGCCCGTTCGGCTCGTCAAGATCGGCGCTTACGTGCTCTGCGCGACGCTAGCGGGCATCGCCGGGCTGATTGTCGTGGCGATCAACTCCGCTTCCGACGCCGCCCGCAACGGCAATCTCATGGAGCTGGACGCTATCGCCGCCGCGGTCGTCGGCGGGGCGGTTCTGCAAGGCGGGCGTGCGCCAATCTTCGGCGCGATCCTTGGCGCGATTATCATCCAGCTTGTCAAATATACGCTGCTGGCCAATGGCGTGGAAGATGAGGTCGCGCTGATCGCCAAGGCGGCCATTATCGTGATCGCCGTCTATCTGCAGACATCTGCAAGGGATTGAGGCCAATGCTCAACGAAAGCACATTCGATCTGAGGCGCTATATTCAGGGCAATACACATTCCCTGGGCGTCTGGGTTGCGCTGTTTGCGCTGATCGCCTTCGGTCTCCTGCGCTACGAGAATTTCGGCACGGTCTATAACATCGAATCCTTTCTGAATTACAATTCGATGTTCATCCTGATTTCGATTGGCATGTGTCTGGTGATCATGACGGGCGGCATCGATCTCTCGGTCGGATATGTCGCGGCGTTTTCATCCGTGGTCGCCGCCTATCTCAGCCCTTACGGCATTGAGGTCGCCTTGCCCGGGGGCGTTCTCGCCGGCGCGGCGCTCGGATCGATCAATGCCTTTACGATCATCGTGATGCGCATACCGCCCTTTATCGCCACACTTGCCATGATGCTGGGCGCAAAAGGCGGCGCGCTCGTTTTAAGCGGAGCGCAGACGGTTTCCATCGATTGGGGAAGCAATTTCAGCCAGCTCGGCATGACCAAGGCGCTGGACGTCGTGCCGTGGACGATCCTCATCGTGCTCGGCGTCATCGTGCTGGCCTGGATTTTGCTTGAGCACACCAATCTGGGCCGCACCATTCTCGCCATTGGCGGCAGCGAAGACGCCTCGATGCTGATGGGGCTGAATGTCAAGGCAGCCAAGGCGTTTGTCTATATCTTCAGCGGCGCATGCGCCGGTCTGGCCGGCGTGTTCCTAGCTTCAGGCTTCGGCGCAGGGCAGCCGCTGGAAGGCGTCGGCTGGGAATTATCGGCCATCGCCTCGGTCGTTGTCGGCGGAACGTTGCTATCGGGCGGCCTCGGCTCGATCCCGGCGACGGTTGCGGGCGCTTTGCTCCTGGGGCTGATTTTCAACATCCTGAATTTCGAAAATGGCAAGGGTACGATCAGCTTGAGCGCTTATTGGCAACTTGTTATCCGCGGCGCGTTTCTGTTTCTCGTCATATTCCTTCAGTCACGTATCCTGAACCGGAGTGCAAGCAAGCCTGCATCCGCATAAGACAATTGAGGTATCAGATTGAGCGGCACCAGCATTCGCGACGTCAAAACACGGCTTTTCCGCATTCCGCTTGACGAAGTTCTCTCGGACGCCAAGCATGGCGACCACACGCATTTCGAACTGGTGACGGTCACCATCCGGCTGGACGATGGTTCACAGGGAACGGGCTATAGCTATACGGGAGGCAAGGGCGGTCACGCTATTCTTGCGATGATCGAGAATGATCTGACGCCCTATGTGATCGGCCGTGACGCAACCGCAATCGACAATCTCTATGACGGTATGCAATGGCATATCCACTATGTTGGACGCGGCGGGATTGCTTCGTTCGCGATCTCGGCCATCGATATCGCTCTTTGGGATCTGAAAGGCGTTCGTGAATCCCTGCCGCTCTGGCGCATGGCTGGCGGCGCAGGGCGAAATGCGAAAGCGTATCGCGGCGGGATCGACCTCAACTTTCCGCTGGAAAAGCTGCTGTCGAATACGTCCGACTATCTCGGCCAAGGTTTCAACGCCGTCAAGATCAAGGTCGGCCAGCCTGAACTTCGCGAAGACGTGCAGCGCGTCGCCGCGGTGCGCGAGCTGATTGGTCCGGACACGACCTTCATGGTCGACGCAAATTACGCACTCGATGTGGATGGCGCGATCGATGCGGCCAACGCTTTTAAGCCGTTCGATCTCCTGTGGTTCGAGGAACCAATCATCCCGGATAATTATGCGGGATACGCAAAGATTGCAGCGGCGACCGGCATGCCCCTTTCAATGGGCGAAAACCTGCATACGATCCACGAATTCGAACTGGCGCTGGAGCACGCCGCATTGTCCTATCTCCAGCCTGACGCTTCCAATTGCGGCGGCATTACCGGATGGCTGCGGGTGGCGCAGGCTTGCCGCGCGCAAAATATCTCCGTTTGCAGCCATGGCATGCAGGAATTACACGTCAGCCTGGTCGCCGCACAGGGCCAGGGCGGCTGGATCGAGGTGCACAGCTTTCCAATTGATCGCTATACGGACCGGCCGCTTGTCATGGAAGCCGGGCTTGCTGTTGCGCCTGATGAGCCCGGAACAGGCGTGCGTTTCAACTGGGCGATGCTTGACGAGGTTGACGAGAAGCAGGGCTGAACCTCGGTAACGGCATTTACGGTTTCTCCGGCGCTCTTCCTCACGTCAGAACTTGCCGGAATGCACCCGTTCCGCCCTTGGCAGGCCGCAACGAAATTGCCCTCGGCCACTGCCATGAAGCACTCCTGATCGCTCAACGCAAAATTGTCAGCGCTAAAATATGTAGTTAACTGTCTGAGCCCGGCGCTGAATTGCGTATTGACGAACTGCGGGATGGAAGCAGGCTTGCAGTGAACAAGACAAGGCTCGACGAACGCGCGATTGTCATCGGTTCTGTCGAGAAAACTTATGCAGCATACGAAATTTGCGCAGGCGGTTGCGTGCGATGAAGGGCTCGGAAAAATTCGATGAAGCCGTCCTGACCGTCGCGTACCCCGGTCGAATGCTGCGTATAACGGGCGCCTGTATATTTCGTGGCGCCTTCACGAGGATTGCCACCCCGGATGCCCTCCATATGGAGGGCGATCGCAATATTCTTGGGTGTCGACATGTTGGCGTCCCGGCCTAGGCGGGTTTTGGAGTGGCGCTGCGTAGCGTCCAGTACCAGACGCGATAGGCTTCAAGCAGGCCAAGCGGAACGAAGTGAACGAGGGCAGGGACTACCCCGCCCCAGTCGTGAAGCGCTGCCCAGTGGATCAACGTCAGAACGGCGGCTGCGTAGGTAAAGCGCTGGAGCGGCTTCCAGGACCGGCCCAAAGCTCGCACAGCGTAATTCGACGATGTGGCTGCGAGCGGGATAAAAATCAGAAAGGCCAGCCAGCCTGTCCAGATATAGAGCTTCGGAAGATCGGCGATGATCGCGGTCAGGGTGTCCTTGTCCACGAGGTATAAAACTGTATGTAGCAGCGCATAGAAAAATGCGGCTACGCCGAAATAACGGCGATTTCTCACCAGCCATCGCGGCCCACGCCAGCCCTTGAAAATCAACGCCAACGGCGAAGCCAGCATCGCGATAATCATGAAACGGGCGGAGAATTCACCCGTTGGATGAAGAAGTTCGTGGATAACCGCCGGATCCGCTGATGATGTCAATTGCATCGTCATTCCAAAAGCCGGCACAGCGAGCAGCAACCATAGCCGATAGGGAGAAAAACGAGACATTACAGACTCCTTTCGAGAGTTTGTTACCGCGATCGCTTGCGCCTTCACCTGATCTGTCCTGACAATAGCGCCGCTATCCATTGGCCACGCTTATGGCATCAGGCTGCGGTCCGGTTATCGAGGCAGATCAACTGCGCTGCCAGCTAACTTCGGGCGTTTCGCGAAACGCAAAGCGAGCCAAGTGGTTTTCAATGATCTTTTCAAGATGCTCGATCTGATCGCTGGCAGCCTCGCCGATCAAGATCAGCTCACTTTCGGAAGCCTCGAGTCTACATTTGCCGAACGGCAGTTGGATCTCTCCAGCGTTAGTCGTGAACTCCACAGGGAGCTTGTGGCCGAAATGCTTGCAAATCTGCTGCAGATATTTTGAACCGTTTGTGGTAGGAACATGAGTTGTCGTCGTAGGCTCAAGACTCAATCAAATCCAGTAAGCGAGCAGAGTTGCGAGCGCGACGGCTGATAGGAAATTTCTGCCCAGCTTGTCGTATCGGGTCGCGATCCGTCGAAAATCCTTCAGCCGACAGAAGGCATTCTCGATGAGAT
>JAHQVI010000088.1 GCA_019634405.1 Hyphomicrobiales bacterium | reverse complement strand
CTCCAGGGGCTCACGCCGATCGAGTTTGCAACCCGCCCCAATCAGGGGCATAACCAGAACAGACTCTCCTTATGAGCGAGGGCACTACGGGGAGCAGGTCACTCTCATTAATCTGCATTTTGGAACGGTGCGGCTGACACACGCACAGATGCGCAAGACGCCCGCTCCGCCCGCCGGAACCACTTTGCGGTCGCCACCTTTCGCGACAGCATTCTTACCGATAAGCCCCTAGTCAGCCTGCGCGGCAAGCGTCAAAAAAATATTCACAATATTAGTTTTACCTTCGACGTCATGAAATGAGTCTGTACGCAAGCCAGGGGGCAATCTGAAATCCGGATGCTGACGGCAATCCGCTCAAATGCGGTATTTAATATGCTTTTCGAACCGGAATATTGCAGCTACAGAGCCTGATTTCAGCTATTTCTCGGAAATGGCAAGGCTTCAACGCCGATGAATGGCCTTATAATTCAATCAGGCGGACAAAACGCAATTGACGGCGGTGCGGATAAATTCCGCAGTGGTCACGCAACCTGCATCCCGCAATCGACGAAGACAAGCGCGACTGTACTGATTATGCTTTTGCCCAACGCGAATTAACGCCAGTACTATGAAGGGAAACGCCAAATGCGTCTGGAAAACAAAACCGCCCTGGTGACGGGCGCAGCTTCGGGGTTCGGCAAGGCCATCGCCGAGCGCTTTGCGGCAGAAGGCGCAAGGGTGGCTGTTGTCGATATCAATGCTGAAGGGGCAAAAGCGGTGGCCGGGGCCATTGGCGATCACGCAATTGCGCTGACATGCGATGTCGCAAAAGCTGACGATATCAATCGCGCCGTTGCAGCAACTGCCGATGCATTTGGCGAGGTTGGCATCGTGATCAACAATGCCGGATGGAGCCACAAAAACCAGCCGCTTCTCGATGTGGATGAGGAAACCTTCCGCAAGGTTTACGACATCAATGTGCTGTCCATTTTCCACATGACCAAGGCGATCGTACCGCGCTGGCGTGCGGCAGGCAAAGGCGGCGTCATGATCAATGTCGGCTCAACGGCGGGGATCCGTCCACGCCCTGGCCTCTCATGGTATAACTCCTCAAAGGGCGCAGTGCACATGATGACAAAATCGCTGGCCATCGAATTGGCTCCGGACAAAATCCGCGTCAACGCGCTTGCTCCTGTCATGGGCGCGACAGCGTTGCTGGAGACCTTCATGGGCATGCCCGATACGCCGGAAAACCGTGCAAAATTCATCGCAACGGTGCCCTTGGGACGACTCAGCGAGCCCAAGGATCTGGCCAATGCCGCACTGTATCTGGCGTCTGACGAAGCGGAATTGCTGACGGGTGTCGTCCTTGAAGTCGATGGCGGCCGGACGATCTGAGCGAACATGACGGTTCGCCATGCGAACCGTCAATTCACGAAGAAAAACAAACACCACCAGGAAGAATTCATGGCGCATCTGGTCTATATTCTGAACGGTCCCAACCTCAATCTTCTGGGACAGCGTCAGCCGCAAATCTACGGGCATGAAACGCTTGCCGATATCGAGGCGACCTGCAGCAACTTTGCTGACGCACAAAAAATCGAACTGCGCTTCCATCAGAGCAATGCGGAACATCAGCTTATTGACTGGATCCACGAAGCGCGCACCACAGCCAGCGGAATGATCATCAATCCGGGCGCTTACTCACATAGCTCTATCGCGATCCTCGATGCGCTGAACGCCTGCGAGTTCCCCGTGATCGAGGTGCATATCTCAAATATTCACAAGCGCGAAAGCTTCCGTCACCACTCCTTCATATCGGAGCGGGCCGACGGCATTATCGTTGGGTGTGGCGCACAGGGCTATATGCTTGGATTGCAAAGGCTGGCAACCCTGTTCAGCCAGCCTTTGCCGGGCAGTTGACAAAGTGACGCCAGCGCTGGAAGCGTCAGGCTAAAACCCCGCAATCGCTTTTGGCTCCGATTTTTTAGCCGCCAGTTGCGGAAGATGCTGCGTCGGGTTCCGGCTGGGCCTCAGTCGCGGTCTCGGGCGGAGTTTCCGGCTCCTCTTCCGCTACCGCACCCGGTTTCTCTTCTTGAAGAGCTTTTACCTCGACGAGTTTTTCCCGCGAAGCTTCGGCGAGCGTCTTGATGCGACCTTCAGCAACCCGGAACACAAAGGGATGCGCCGAACTTGCGAACAAATAGGCGCCGCCTTCGCTTTCCTTCTTGAAGCTGTAGCTAACCAGATCTCCGCCCTTGAGGCCGATCGTGACGGTAAAGTCAGCAGGCTGAACTTTGGCGAGATCCTCTTCGCCCTTCCCCTGCACCGCATCGAAGGACGGGTTGGTGACGGCATGGATGAAACCGGACAGCTCCGCCTGCTTGACCTCATCGCCATCTTCCAGATCCATCACAGTCAGTACACTGTCTTTTTTCTCCAGCTTGATGTCGCCAAGCTCAATCGACGTGATGTCGTCGCTCCCGATATCGAGATAGTCCCGGTCCATCCAGTCTTCGCCGCGCGCGCCCGCATCATAGGTCGCCAGTTCGACATTGTAGATTTCACTCTTGTCGTCGGCGCGCACATGGGCCTTACGGTAAGCCGGGGCCGAACCGATCATCAGGCGCGCGACCTCCTCGCCACCAGCTTTGAGTATAACGCGCCTTTCGTGATTGCCTTCGGTGAGCTTGAAGCGCTCGGCGGCCTCAGAGGTGGTCGCAACGGGCCATCCTTTTTCAAGCGCTGAGAGTTTGCCGAGAAAACGCGAGGTCAGCCTTTCGCTGGCGGGAAAATCGGCCAGCGCCGGGATCACCCATTTGCCGTCCTTCCGGACCAGTTCTACCGAATTCGCGCCGCTTTCACTGATCGCAATGCTGTCGAGGGCTTCCGCGTCGAACGCCAGGAGCGCCTCCCTCGACTGGTAGGTGGAGTAGTCGGCGTCATTGAAGGTGAGCGCGGCCGCAACAATAAGCTGAGCGCCCAGAACGCCGAGGAGAATCATGGAGAAACGTGTCACGGTTACACCCCTTTAATTCCCAGAACATCCGCATAACGCCGGTTCGTGGACCGGCGCAGGCTGCGATGAATGATGAAGATGACGAGGAGACCTGCAAGCGCAAACAGATAGTTCGCATACTCCCAAAATGCCTGCGCGCTTGCGGTCATCGGTTCAAGCGTGCGCGAAAACTGGCCGCCACGACTGCGCAGCTCCAGAAGCCCGCGATCTTCAAGCGCCCATTCAACCGCGTTCTGAACGAACACCAGTGGCGCATCATAAACCGTCTGGCTGACGCTGCCGGTCAGGTTGAGAATGTCATCGGACATGAAGGTCGATGAGCTGACCAGGATGATACGCGCGCTCTCCGGCGAACGCTCGACAACGCTCGTAATATTTGGCACATCCGCTTCTTTTTCCTCATTGCTCGATCCCAACGGCGGATGACCAGCTGTCTCTGATGCATCACGCCCGTCTTCTCCATCTTGAGCAAGCGGCGAAGACTTGCCTGCAAAATAGGACGAGAAGGTTCCCGTCATCATGGCGCCGACAAGCTGGCGGCCGGCTTTCCCATTCCCGGCAAATCCCACCGAAGGATAAGATTCATAGTCCGGAACGCCGTTCAGTTCGGCCGAATCCCAGCCATTGGATGAGGTTTCGATAAGACGGATAATTTCGCGCCCGCCGGCTTTCTCCTCATCGACTTCGATGGGAGCGGCCCAGGAGAGGGTGAGTTGATCCATGCCGACCGTCGGCGCCCCCTCACGCGCCAGCCCTGAACCGCGCGCATCGATGAAAGGGGGGTATTCCAGAAGCTGAATCTGCTGGATCTGGACGCCCCCGACATCGCGCTGGATCGGTACCGGGATAGGGGAATTCTGGAGATCGAGCACGAGCGATTCCCTCAGCTTGAAGCCGTGATGCGCAAGCCAGTCCTCCAGCCCGCTTTTCGCCGGCGTGATATTCAGATTATCACGGAAGGACGCCTTGAACGGCGCGGAGGAGATGAAGACCGTGCCGCCTTTCATCAGAAATTGATCGACGGCGAAAAGCTGTTTTTCGTCCAGCTCGTCGGGAGCCGTCACAAGGAGAATATCCGCGGCTTCGGGCACACGGCCCTCGTTCATCGTCGCGCCGATGACGGAGGCGTTCTCTTCAAGACGGGTCTGGAGCTGCAGGAAGCTGGGGGCGTTGCTCCCCTGCCCGCCAAACTGCGCCATGGGATTTACATCTGGCTCAGGCGTATGCAGAGCCACCGTGCGCAGGGCTCCGGGCGTGAACCGCTTCAGAGCCGCATCAACATTCCGCTTCAGCCCGTCCTTATCCAGACTTTCCGGCAAGGGTATCTGCTCGGCCCGGTCACCGGAACTGACGATCAGGTGGAACCAGAAACGTTGCGGATCGAGAAGCCCGGCGGCCAGCGGCTGAAGACCGTAATTTTCCTGAAGCTGCTGCGCGATCTGACCGCCATTTGCAGACGGGTCGGCAATGCTGATCTCGAAATTGTCCGGGGCGCTCTCCTTATAGTCCCTCAGCAGCTCATCGAGCTGAGCGCGCAGCGCCGGAAGAGGTTCAGGCAATGCCTCGTCGGACGACACATAAACCGTAAACAGAACCTTGCCCGGAATGGAGGCGAGAACATTACCGCCACCGCGATAGCCGTTCAGCACCTTCTTGATCGCACGCGTGACCTCGAATTCCGGATCGCGCAGATCGACATTCAGCTCCGCGCTCTGATCGCGCTGGATCTCGATCAGAGCGCTGTAATTCAGCGTCGTATATTCATCGCCATATTTGACCAGAATGTCGAAATAGGAATTGGTCACGGAGGACTGATATTTCGTCGCGGTCTGGAACGGCACCGGGCGAATACCATATTGCTGGCTGGCTTCGGCTTCCAGCGCCGGCTCTTCGAGCGGGTCGACGATTTCGACGCGAACCCGTCCATCGCCGGCCAATTGATATTCCTTCAGGAGATCGCGCACACGCGGCACGAGCGGAGCGAGCAGCGGATGCGTCGCCGAGCTGAAATAGGCGCGGATGAGCAGCGGTTCGCGAAGCTGCCGCAAATAGGATTTCGTTGCGCTTGATATTGAATAGATATTGCCCGACGTCAGGTCGGCGCGCGCCCAGCCGAACTGGCCCAGCCAAAGATTGGCTGCAATGAGATTGACAACGATCAGCACAGCGGCAAACCGCCACTGACGATGCCTTATGCTCCGCCCGTCCCTCGACCAGCGCAGACTTTCGAGCGAATAGACATTCAGGACGAGGAACACGCCGACAATACTGAGATAATAATAGATGTCTCGCAGATCGATGACGCCTCGCGAAATCGATTCAAAGCGCGAACCGCTCCCCAGCAGACGCAGAAACTCCGTGCCCGCATTGCCGAACAGGCCGGTCAGCGCATTCGATCCCAGCAGGTAGAATATGCCGCAGACAAGAACCGAAAGGATCAGGCTGACAACCTGATTATCCGTCCTTGAGCTAACGAACAGGCCGATCGCAATATAGGCGGCCGCCAGCGCCAGAGCAGCAACATAACCGCCAAATGCCGGCCCCCAGTCAAGTTGGCCGAACAGAGAGATGGTGACTGGCAGGGGCAAGGTCAGCACAAGCGCGATGCCGACAAGCATCAGGCAGGCAAAGAACTTGCCGAGCACGAGTTGAAGCGGCGTGACCGGCGATGTCAGCAGAAATTCGAGCGTGCCGGAGCGGCGTTCTTCGCTCCACATGCGCATTGTCATCGCCGAGATCAGAAAGATCAGCAGGATCGGCATCCAGTCAAGCAGCGGCCTGATATCGGCAATGTTGCGCGCAAAAAAGCGCTCGAACCAGAAAAAAACAAACAGGAGCACACCCAGAAACACGCCAACAAAGATGAAGGCTGTGGGTGACGAGAAAAATGACGCCAGCTCCTTCCTGGCGATCCGGGCAACATTATGCATGGGCGGCCTCTCGGGACGACTCACTCGACGTGATTTCGGCAAAGACGGTTTCGAGATCGCCATGTTCAGGGTGGAGGGCGATCAGATCGAGACCATTGTCATTGATCAGACGCGCGATCTTCGGCGCCAGATCGCTCGGATTGTGACCGTTGATGGCGATGCCGTAGGAGTGCCGGCCATTATCGGAGGCCAGCGCTTCGACGCCCAGATTGGAATCATGCCCGTTCACGATCGCCGATATACGGTCCAGTTCGCCATTGGTCGTCAGCCTGATGCGCTGTTTGAGGCTCAGCTCCGCAAGCTTTGAGTCGATCGCGAGCTTGCCTCGATTGACAATGATCACGCGGTCGCAGATCGCCTGCACCTCCTGCAGAATATGAGTGGACAGGATGACCGTGGCGTTTTCGGTCAGCGACTTGATCAGCGATCGCATATGCTTGATCTGCGAAGGGTCGAGACCGTTGGTCGGCTCGTCGAGAATGACGATTTTGGGCTTGTGCAGGATGGCCTGCGCGACGCCGACACGCTGCCGGTATCCGCGTGACAAACTCGATATCGGGGCCGTAGCTTTTTCCGCCAGGCCCGTCGCCTCAATTGCACGGCGAAGCGCGGCGGGACGGTCCGCCTCGCCGACGCCTCTAAGTTCGGCTGCGTAATCGAGAAAGTCGATCACTGTCATATCGGTGTAGATCGGACAGTTTTCCGGAAGATAACCGATCAAGGACTTCGCCTTTTCCGGCTCGGCCTCGATATTGATGCTGTTGATTTTGACTGTTCCGGCGGTGGGTTCAAGATAGCCGGTCAGCATTTTCATGATGGTGGTCTTGCCGGCGCCGTTATGGCCAAGCAATCCGACGATTTCACCAGAACCGATCGCGAAGCTCACATCGCTGACAGCAGTGAAATCCCCATATTTCCGCGTGAGACTTTCAGCGGCAATCATTTGCGCCTCCTGCATTACATTATCAATCCGCGGCCCCATGGGCGCCGAAATCAAAATCTGCGGACGGTCGAGATAGCCCCGTGCCGCCATATCTATTGCGGGGCGCTTTTCCCTGTCAAGCTCCTGTGAATGGTTGAATGATTACAGTTTTGTAAGGCTCCGCGCTTCAATTGACCGGCATGCGCGAAGCAAAAAAAAACGCCAGGAAGACCTGGCGCAAAGTCTGGCCGCAAACCCGGAACCGGCCCGGGTTACGGCATATACGAAAGCTTATGCAGCTTCCGATGATGGCTCTTTGGGATCGCGCAGGACATAGCCGCGTCCCCAAACTGTCTCGATGTGATGTTCGCCGCCGGTTGCGTTCGCAAGTTTCTTACGCAGCTTGCAGATGAAAACGTCGATGATCTTGAGTTCGGGTTCATCGATGCCGCCATAAAGATGATTGAGGAACATTTCCTTGGTCAGCGTCGTCCCCTTGCGCAGCGAAAGCAGCTCAAGCATCTGATATTCCTTGCCGGTCAGATGTACGCGTTCGCTGTCAACTTCAACGGTCTTGGTATCGAGGTTAACAACCAGATTGCCGGTCTGGATGACGGATTGGGCATGTCCCTTGGCGCGGCGTACAATCGCGTGGATGCGCGCAACAAGTTCATCCTTGTGAAAGGGCTTGGTGAGATAGTCGTCAGCGCCGAAGCCAAGGCCGCGAACCTTGTCTTCCGTGCCGGACATGCCGGACAGGATCAGGATTGGCGTCTTGACCTTGCTCACGCGCAGTGTGCGCAGCACTTCATAGCCGCTGATATCCGGTAGGCCTATGTCGAGAAGAATGATGTCGTAGTCGTAAATCTTACCGAGATCGACGCCCTCTTCGCCCAAATTCGTCGTAAAAACATTAAACCCCTCTGAGAGCAGCATAAGCTCGATGCTTTGAGCCGTGGCGCTGTCGTCTTCGATAAGCAATACCCTCATCCTGAGTCCTCTTATATGTCTCGGTGCCCAGCGAGCCGGTTCGCTCCGCGCCGGCCTGAACAGCCGGGTCACGACGGGCAAGGTTAATTACGGGTCAAAAGTAAACGGAACAGGTTAACAAATGACTGCCATGGTTCTGGGGCCAGGACGGGACAGCCCCTACAAGATCTATACAACACACGCAATACGTGCACCCAAGAACTATAAATACCGACTCAATAAGCAGAACTATTAAATTAGAGGCTGAATGATTTCGTCGAAGAATTCAACCGCCGACGACAATAAACATATCATTACCAGTGACGAGGCTAGAGGCTCGTTTTCAGTCATTTTGCTGTTTAGAGCTTAATTTTACTTGAAAAATCGATACGACTCGTGAAATCCGCGAGGCGCGCCCATCTGCTCCGTCCACAGCATATAGACCCTGCATCATTTGCGAATCACGTAAGCCTCATGACTAGCAGATTCTGTACCACCCCCATAGGTTGTACACTCATTTTTTTTCTGTAATCCGTCAGCCTGTGGTGGAGCTGCATCGGTCTCGTGGTTTACTAGGATTTAATGTCTCGCTGGCACGATAACTCAGGGATAATCCAGCAATGCAGGGCCTGGGCAGCTCTGCTAGGCGCAAGAGAGGAGAGACTGTCGGCATATACCGGCAGGTGCGGGTAACATTATGCGTACAAACGATACTTTGCTGAAGCTACAACGTTTTGAGGCCAATGAAAAGCAGCAGAAAGTCCGGGACATCGAACTGATGATCGCGGATTTCAAACATCTCGCCGACGATCTAATGCATCAGATCCAGATCGAGGAAGAAAACAGCCGCATCAGGGACGTCAATCATTTCTCCTATCCCCCCTTCGCCAAAGCGGCGCGTGAACGCCGGCAAAATCTCTTTGAGTCCATCGAAGCGCTCGAGGGCAAGCTGGAAGAAGCGCGCGCGGAACTGGCCGAAGCGACGGAGGAATTACGCAAGGCGGAAATGGTTCAGGAACGCAGCATAAACGAACAGGAGCGGCTTCCACGCAAGACGCAGCCCGGCGAACTGGTCTCCCCGGACAAGCCAACGCAGCTATTCGTACCGCGAAACTAGGTCATTTGCGCAACAGTTACGCCATTATCCCGCCACAGAAATGGCACACAAATAACGTGAAAACTTACTTGGTTTGTGAACATCGGTGAAAATGGCTTGATGAAGCGCTTGTGACTGGATCATTCTGAGCGCAATTTGGTGAACGAAGTCGACGTCAACAGGCGGAAGCGTCACTTGTTGTTTGCAAAGCACTCGGGGACAATTTGGTCGCTATGCGTGAACACTCTATTTTTTGCGGATTACTGCTGACCGCATTACTGAGCGGTTGCGACAGCCTTCCGAACCTGTCAGACATCGAAATCGCGCAGACAGGGAGCCTGTCAGAATGGTCAGCCGTTGATAATACGGAAAGCACCGTAGAGACCGAGGACGCAGCAGAGACAGAAAATGGCGTGCCGCTGCCAGTGCCCAACTCTATTCGGACCGGCGTGGCGGGCGCTGACTCAGCTGAGAAGGATAGCAGTATCTTTGACTTTCCGGACATCGAACTGCCTGATGTGGAAGAGCTTGCCGCAGCTCAGGCGGAACCAGCCCGCGTTACACGCTGGAGCGAAAATCCGGTCGGCGTTTACACGGTGCTCGCGCAGCAAATCTATGCATGCTGGCTAAACGCAGCGACGCCAAAACTGGAAAATCACGGGTTCCACGCAGAAGTCGCAACCGGCAATGCGGATGAAGCCACAATTGTTATCTATCAGAAAGGGGAAAATGGGGGACGGGGAATACAATCGTTCCGGATAGAAATTCGCCGCAGTGCGTTTACCGGTTCAAGCGTGGAAGCCAAGAACAGGAAATTGGACAGAACGCAGGAATTGGCTTTCAGAGGCGATATTGCAAGATGGTCCCAAGGGGATCAACAGTGCAGCACTTGATACGAACTGCGTGAAATTGATCGACCCTCAAGCCCGGACGGACCGAGATTGAGGGCGTACCTCATTTGGGGTATTGGGGGGAATGAGTTGCGCAGAGCGCTTCATATTTCGATCTGTCTGCTGGCTGTGCTGGCGGCCGGATGCGCTTCCAAGAAGGAACCGGTTGCCAGGCTGGAAGGGTCCGAGCCTCAGCGGCTGTCTTTTGGCACGCCACAGGATGTCCAGGCCGCATTCACAAAGCAGATGCAGACATGCTGGTTCAACGAACCGTCCCCACTCCTTGAAGGTTACAGTTTCGATACCACACCGGCGCAGTTCGAGACCGCCAACGGACGCAGCACCCTGCTGCAAGTCACAATTCGCAATGACGACGGCGATCAGCAATTCGTGGTGCAGTTCTTCCCGTTTAACAAGAACACCTTGATTTCCACGCGCAATCTGGCCATGCCGTTAGAGCTTGCCGGACGATTGAAACGCGATATCGAAACCTGGATTTTTGGGCGCGAGGATTGTGGCGACAGGGCCAGACTTCTTGACACGCCGACGACATCCCCGGCGCCCCAAATCAGCTCAAGCCAGATCCAGGAGCCTCAGGTCAGGGGCAGAGAAACCGCGCCCGCAGAAGACGGTCTAGACAGCACTACGATTTACTAAGCCGTAACCGCTTTTGCAGATTCTTGTGCCGAGCTTTATCCGTTCATAGCCGCCTTACCCCAACATTTTTGCTCTTTTATTTGGAAGCATCGGATTTGCCCGAAAACCGGCATCCACTTTTGGGTCCGAAGCTCTAGGCGCTGAAGTCGAATGCATGTTGATCGGGATGGGGGGCGGACGGGGCAACGCGCAGATGGTCGACTTGCCGGCCGGTCAGCGTGGTGATCTTATCCGCGATCATGCGGCGGTGGCAGTGATTTGCCGATCGCTCGAAACAAAGCAGGCAAATACAGTCCCGCTCCGCCAGATCCAACAGGATCGTCAGCCCTTTTTGGCCGTCCCTCCCGTCAAGATGCGCCGTATAGATGGATTTGTATGATGCAATATGCCCGGCCCGCGCGGCTTCACGGCCGGCAGGAGGATTGCCCAACTCGACAATATGCGTATATCCGATGCCGTATTCGCCGAGTATGGCGTCAAGTTCATCTTTGGAAAATTCGGCTCGGCGCGAGTAAGGCGAGTGGCGAATGTCAACAACACGGGTCACGCCAGCAGACCGGAGCGCCGATATCAGCGCAAGCACATCCGCACATTCATAGCCGATAGTTAAGATCCGAGGCCGTGTCACATCAATCGGTCCGCGCCTGAATTTGACGTAATCATATTGCTGGCGAAGCAGAATGTAAATGAGCCGGGCAAATCAATCCCCGGCTATCACACTGAACCGTGATCTGGCAGGCAGGACGTCGTAACGCCCTGTCAGCTACGATATTCCTGCAATCGCGTGGCCCTCAGACCGGCCATGCCATGCCGCTCGATCGAACGCTGCCAACTGAGAAATTCATCGATTGTCAGCCGGTATTTTGCACAGGCGTCGCCGAGACTTAACAAGCCGCCGCGAACGGCGGCGACCACTTCGGCCTTGCGCCGGATCACCCAGCGTTTTGTCGATGAAGGCGGCAAATCTGCAATCGTCAATGGTCCGCCGTCCGGACCCATGACATATTTTACGCGTAATCTGAAATGATCGGTCATGAAACTCTCTACTAAAACTCGACCTACATAGAAAAATTAGCTTACAAGGCTTAATGCCCTATTAAATCATAAAGTTAAAAGAACGTGTTTATCTACACTCTGTAGATGAATTATTTCACGCATACACTCATAAGGTGTTTTTATCTGATGCGGCTTTTGGAGTGTGCGCTTGAATGGGACAATCATTCGCTGGCAAGGGTATCAATGGTCTCTATCTTCGTTGCAAAGCGAAACAACGCATTAGCAGTCAGGCAGCTTTTTGAAGACGGCCATGCTGCAACGATGGTCCAACCCTTATCGTAGCGCCAGGATGCGCACGTCCAAGCTAAGGAATTGTCATGTCCCGCCGCAATAAAGCCGCCGCCATATGGGTGTTTGCTTTTATCATTCTCATACTAGCGGCGGCGGCCGGTTCCGGCTTGTGGTGGTGGCGGCAAAGCCTTCCCGCAGTCGCAGGCGAAGTAAAACTGCCAGGCCTGTCCGGCAATGTCCGCGTCATCCGCGATAATTATGGCGTTCCACATATCTTCGCGGAAAATCTGAGAGACGCCGGGCGAACGCTCGGATATCTGCACGCGCAGGACCGCTTCTTCCAGATGGATATCTCCCGCCGCGTGCTCGAAGGGCGGCTGGCGAAAATCATCGGCCCGGATGGCCTTGAGTTCGATCGGCTGTTCCTGACGCTTGATCTGGCCGGAAGCGGACGCGCCAGCTTCAAGGCCCTTTCGCCTGACGCGCAGGCTCAGCTTCAGGCCTATGCGGATGGCGTGAATAGCTGGCTGGGCCACAGCGGACAGGAACTGCCTCTGGAATATGCACTTCTCGATTTCGAACCCGAACCGTGGCGCCCGGAAGACGCCGTGATTTGGGGCAAGGGAATGGCCTGGAAGCTCAGCGCGAACTGGCGTCAGGACGCTGCGCGGGCAAAGCTGCTCACAAGGTTTGACCGGGGCACGGCTGAAAGACTGTTTCCCCTGCCGAAGCCGGATTGGCCCATAACCCTCGACCCGCAGCTATCACCGTCAAAAACGCGCAGCACCCGTCATTCCCCCGCCCGGTTTGAGCCCTCGACACTGGCGCGCGATCTAAAAGCCTTTCAGTCCCTGGCCGCCCTGCCCTCATATGGCGCGGGCGCGTCGAATGAATGGGTCATCGCCGGCGCGCGCAGCGAAACCGGCAAGCCGATCCTCGCGAATGATCCGCATCTGGACCTTACGATTCCGATCCTCTGGTATCTGGCGCGGATCACGACGCCGGAAATCACGATCACCGGCGCGACCGTTCCCGGCACGCCGCATGTGCTCCTTGGCCAGAACGGCCATATTGCGTGGGGGTTCACGACCACCGACAGCGATGTGCAGGATCTGTTTATCGAAACGGTCGACCCGGAAGATCCTGGCCGCTATCTGACGCCGGACGGCCCGACGCCTTTCAAAACGGAAACCCGGACAATCCAGGTCAAAGGTGAGGAACCGGTCGAATTCATCCGACGCGAAACCCGTCACGGCCCGGTCATTTCCGGCGCACTGGACGGTGCCGGCCAACTGGCCGCGGAGGGCGAATTCGTCAGCCTCGCCTGGACCGGCCTCAGCCGGGATGATACATCCGCCGAGGCCGTTTACCGGCTCGGTCTTGCCCGCAACAGGCAGGAATTTCTCAACGCTATGCGCCAGTTCCATTCGCCGACGCAGAACATCGCCTACGCGGATCGCGAGGGAACGATCGGTTTCGTGAACGCCGGGCGCGTTCCGATAAGAAAATCAGGCGACGGACGGTATCCGGTCGACGGCGCAAGCGGCGAATTCGACTGGACCGGCGAGATCGATTTCAGCGGCTGGCCCAAGCTGTTCGATCCGCCCGAAGGCGCTATCGTCAACGCGAATAATGCGGTGACGCGAAATGACGCCGGCTACTGGTTCGGCCGGGACGAAACGCCGCCCTATCGCGCCGAACGCATATTGGAGCTGATTGCGGAAAAACCAAAGCATGATCTCAACTCGATGGCCGCAATCCAGTCGGACATTCAGGCGGTGCATGCACGCTATCTCCTGCCCTTCATTCTCAAGGTCGAGCCGGGCGCGGAAGTGGAGGAGAAGGCCCTTAAGCTGCTTGCAACCTGGGATATGAACGCAGACTGGAATGGCCCGGAAACACTGATCCTTGACTGGTGGTTGCGGCAGATGAATGTAGAGCTGTTGAGTTCCAGCCTTGATCCGATGGCGCCTGTCTCCGGATCGCTCAATGCCTCGGTCGTCGCCAATATTCTGAACGAACCCGGTGATTTCTGCGAACAGGCCAATGCCGGCGCCAATTGCATGGACGCCGTTTCGACCGCTTTCAGCAAAACCATTGCCGATCTGGCCAAGCGCTATGGCGACGAGCCCGGTCAATGGCGTTGGGGCGACGAGCATGTTGCAGTGATGGAAAACCAGGTTCTCGATAATCTTCCCGGCTTTCGTGACCTGTTCGGCGTTTCCTTTCCGAGCGACGGCGGCTTTTACTCGGTCAATCGCGGCGGCAGCATCGGTCTGGCAAGCCCGGATCATCCGCTGGTGCGCAAATCCGGCGCAGGCTTTCGCGGCGTTTACGATCTGGGCGATCCGTCACAGTCGCGCTTTATTATTGCAGGAGGCCAAAGCGCTCACCCGCTCTCTCCGCATTACGCCGATCAGCTGGAACTCTACAAGCGCGGCGAATATATTCGTCTACAGATCGCTGAAGACGAGCTTCGCGCAGCAGGACGCCCCGAACTCCGGTTCACTCCATGACGCGACAGCTCTACTTCTTCCGAAAGCTGTAAAACAGCAGATCATAGACGCCCATCAGAACGCAGACCGCGATCACGAGCGCCAGATCTATCCGGCCGACAAAGGTGATCAGCACCGCGCAAAAGGCAATCAGCAGGCCCAGCGAAATCAGTACCATTATCCTGTCAAGCATGGCGTTCTATCCATAAATGGCCTCGGGCAAATACAGCGCAATTTCGGGGAAGATGTACAGCAGGACAATGCTGAGCAACACCATGCCCAGGAACGGAAAGGCTCCACGGAAAATTTGCACCAGACGTACATGGGGCGGGGCTACGCCTTTCAGATAATAGGCCGACATAGCCATTGGCGGCGTCATGAAAGATGTCTGCAGATTGAGCGCGACCAAGATGCCGAAGAATAGCGGGTCGATACCGAATTCCGGCAGCAGCGGCAGAAAGATGGGCACAAAGATGATAATGATCTCCGACCATTCCAGCGGCCAGCCGAGCAGAAAGATGATGAGCTGCGCCATGATCAGGAAGGTCAATGGCGTCAGGTCCAGCGAGAGCACGAATTCCTTCACAAGTTGCTCGCCGCCGAGATAGGAAAACACCGAGGCGAACACCCAGGACCCGACGAACAGCCAGCACACCATGGCCGACGTCCGCACCGAGAGATAGACGGATTCGCGCAGCCGCTCCCATGTCAGCGACCGGTAGACGACAGCCAGCAGCAATCCGCCCAGGGCGCCAATCGCTGCCGCTTCGGAGGGCGTCGCCAGGCCAAACAGAATTGCGCCAAGTACGGACAATATCAGCACGGCGAGCGGAACGAATGACGTGATCATAAGCCAGACGACGCGGCCCGTCGGCATATGGCCCACCTCTTCCTCGGTCGGCTTCGGCGCAATGCTCGGATTGAGCATCGCCCGCCCGACGACATAGACCATATAGAGCCCGGCCAGCATGAAGCCCGGGATCAGCGCCGCCGCATAGAGCTTGACGACCGACACGCTCGCGGCTGCGCCGTAAACAATCAGCATGATACTGGGCGGTATCAGGATGCCGAGACAACCGCCCGCGCAAATGACCCCGGCGGCAAAGCTTGTGTCGTAACGAGCCTTGAGCATCGCCGGAAAGGCCAGCATCCCCATCAGCGTCACAACCGCGCCGACAATCCCGGTCGCCGTTGCGAACAGCGCGCAGGTCGCCAGAGCAGCAACCGCCATAGACCCAGGCAGGGCGCGCGCGGCAATGTTCAGCGTATAAAAGAGCCGGTCAACGATATTGGCGCGCTCGACAATGTAGCCCATGAACAGGAACAGCGGTATCGCGGTCAGCACATCATTCGACATCACCGAATAGGTCTGGTTTACGAACAGGTCGAAAACGCGATTGTCGAAGATCGTCTGCATGCGCTCCGGATCGTAATAGGCGTAATAGCCAAAACCGATTCCCATTGCCATGAGCGTAAAGGCGATCGGAAAGCCCAGCATGATCACCAGAATGAATATCCCGAGCATCATGATCGCGATTTGTGGATCAGTCATTTTTGTTCCCCGTCCCCAGACCTATTTCACCGCGAAGCTGCTCTTCGTCTTCCTTGCCATGCATCAGCATGGTTTCCGTTTCTTCGACATCTTCAAGATGAGCCGGCCACGTCCCCGTCCGCAGACAGACGATACAGCGCAACACCTGTGCGACACCTTGAAAGAACAAGAGAATTCCGGCAGCGGGAATGACCATCTTGAACTGGAAGATTGGCACGTTGGCCGGGCTGTAAACGCTGACTTCCTGATAGGAAAAAGACTGCGCGGCATATTTCCAGCCGGCAAAGATCAGCGCCAATGTGCCGGGAAAGAAAAACAGGACGTACAGAACAAGTTCGATCGACGCCTGCGTTTTCGGCTTCAGCAACCGATAGATGACATCGCCGCGCACATGGCTGTCACGCGAAAGCGTATAGGCGCCGGCCATCATGAATAACGTGCCATACATCATATAGCTGAGATCGAATGCCCAAGGCGTCGGATTACGCAGGACGTATCTCATGAACACCTCGTAGGAGATGCCGAATGTCATGATCAGGATGCACCACGCAAAGGCCTTGGCGGTCCATGACGAAATACGGTCGATAAGAAAGATTGTGTTCAGCACGCTGGTCACCGAATGAGGCGTTATTTCGCTCGGAGCGGCGCCGGAAAGCGCGCCGCTCCCGCTGTTTGATCTCAAGACGGATTACGGATCAGCCTGGCAGCTTGCCCGGGAAATAGTGATTATAGGCGAGCTTGTAGTCGGCGGAGTTCAGCAGGTCATAGAACGCGACGCGCTCGGACCATTCTCTTTGACTGTCGACCACTTTCTTGAAGAACGGATCTTGGTTCAGCGTCTCAAGAGTCTTGTCCCAAGATGCAAGCTGGGCTTCCATCACGGACTCCGGCGTCCGGTGAACGTTGACGCCATTCTCATTGATCAGCTTTTGCAGATCTTTCGAATACTGGTCCATCGCGAGACCGTAATTCGCGGTATTTGCGGCTTCAGCGCCATATTCGAGGATCGCCTTCTGTTCATCGGCGAGACTGTCGAACTTGTCTTGGTTGAAGATGATTTCAAAAAATTCTGCAGCCTGATGGTACGATCCAAGCATGTAGTCCTTGGAGACGTCCTGTGCGCCGAAACGGCTGTCGGATGTCGGATTGTTAAACTCGAACGCCTCGATCACGCCGCGTTCCAGAGCCGGCACGATCTCGCCACCCGGGAGCTGGGTTACGCTAACGCCCATGCCCTGCATAATGTCCGTCGCAAGACCGACCGTGCGGTATTTCAGGCCTGCAAGATCATCGGCGGATTCGATTTTCTGTTTGAACCAGCCCAGCGGCTGTGTCGGCATCGGCATCGCGAAAAAGCCAACGACTTTGAGACCTAGAACGTCCTGCACAAGTTCGCGGTAAAGTTCCTTGCCGCCGCCATAGTGGATCCAGCCCAGGATCTGGGAGGCGTTCGCGCCAAACACAGGCCCTGTTCCGAATAGCGAAGCGGCCTTGTTCTTGCCGTACCAATACGCCGTTACGGTATGCGCGCCATCGAGGACACCCTGGTCGCAAGCGTCCTGCACCTGAAACGCCTGCACCACCGCGCCTGACGGCAGCAGGTCGACCTTGATGCGGCCGCCGGACATTTTCTCGACGCGCTCGACATATTGCTGCGCCATCTCCTGGAAAATATCCGTAGCCGACCAGGAACTCTGCATTTTCAGCGTTGTCGTCTGCGCGCGCGAGACTTGCGGCATTGCGACCGTGGCCGCAGCGGCACCTGTTGCGACAGCGCCGGTTTTAAGAAATTTTCTTCGAGAAACAGGCTTTTTCTTCACTTCAGACATAGTTTCCTCCTCCAGCGTAGCGTTGATCCGCCACTTCATTTGGATGATCTTTATTGATCACCCGACGCTCAGTGAATTGGAACGGTTTTTTGTTCGCTTCTTAGTCTTCCACCATATGGAAACATCTACCATAATATGATTATATATTTTCAATGACAACGGAAAACAGACGCTCATGGAAAAGTCGCATCGCGCCACGCAACAGACAGGAACGCACAATGGTACGGTGCAATCTCTTGCGCGCGCGTTGTCCATTCTCAATGCGCTGGCGGCGAGCGATCGGGGACTCAGCCTGAGTGAAACCGCCGCAAGAACGGGTCTGGCCGTGTCAACAACGCACCGTTTACTGAATACTCTTCAGCAAAAGAATTTCGTACAGTTTAACCAGGATCAGGGAATTTGGACAATTGGCGTTCAATCCTTCATCGTCGGTAACGCTTTCCTTCGCGTGCGTGAACTTAGTCAGATCGCCCGTCCCAACATGCGCGAACTGATGGAGAGCACTGGCGAGACAGTTAACCTTGCAGTCGAAAACCAGGGTGAAGCGATTTACATTGCGCAAATTGAATCGCACATGACGATGCGCGCCATCGCAAAACCAGGCGGGCGGGCGGCGATGCACGCTTCCGGCGTCGGAAAGGCGTTGCTGGCAACGATGGATGATGAGGCTGTAAACCAGATTCTAATGCGGCACGGCATGCCTAAGCTGACAGGAAATACGCTGGTCGTTCCCGAAGAACTAAAAAATCAACTGCTAGAAGCGAGGCAGAAGGGTTACGCCGTTGATGATGAGGAGAACGCGATCGGCCTGCGCTGCATTGCCGCGGCTATCGTGGATGAAACCGGGCAAGCAGTAGGCGCGATCTCACTTTCCGGGCCCACCGTCCGGGTTCGAAGCGATCTGATTTCGAGCCTTGGCGAGGCGGTGAAGACTACAGCCGATCATATCACCATCGGTCTGGGCGGCAGCCCCATCCAGAAATATTGACGCATTTATTTTCTGCATAGTGGAATCTTATCTCATTTTATGTTTTATTTGGTTGCATCGTGACCAATCGTTTTTCCAGAGGCGCATCATGACCGGAACAGGAATCGAGCTGAAACTGCCGTCAGGCGTTGAGATTACGGGTGCGCTCAAACCGGGTTATGAGACCATTCTGACGCATGACGCCCTGGCTCTGATCGCGTCGCTCGCACGCGGTTTCGAACCGCGCCGTCGGCAGCTCATGGACATCAGGACAAACCGCCAGCAAACTCTCGACGCCGGCGCTTTACCGGACTTCCTCCCCGAAACCGCCGATTTGCGCGAAAGCGACTGGACCATTCGCGGCATTCCCGGCGACCTGAGCGACCGCCGCGTGGAAATCACCGGCCCGACCACCCGCAAGATGGTTATCAACGCGCTCAATTGCGGCGCGTCCTGCTTCATGGCCGACTGCGAGGACGCGCTGTCGCCGACCTGGGAAAAT
>JAHQVI010000087.1 GCA_019634405.1 Hyphomicrobiales bacterium | reverse complement strand
CCGCTCCGACAAGCGCTGCAACGACCACCATCGAGAGCGATAGCATGATGGTCTGGTTGAGCCCCGCCATGATCTGGGGAAGCGCGAAAGGCAGCTCAACCTTGAAAAGCTTCTGTGTGCCCGTCGCTCCGAAAGCTTCAGCCGCTTCGAGAAGATGTTTGGGCGTGGAGGCTATGCCGAGATACGTCAGGCGTATGGGCGCGGGCAGAACGAAAATCACCGTAGCGATCAGGCCGGGAACCATGCCGATGCCGAAAAAGACGATCGCGGGAATGAGGTAGACGAATGTCGGCAGCGTCTGCATCAGATCGAGAACGGGTTGTATGAACTGGTAAAGCGCGGGACGATGGGCTGCGTAGATCCCGATGGGAACGCTGATCGCCATGCAGACGATGCAGGCTGAAAGAACCAGGGTCAGGCTTTCGGTTACTTCCTCCCAATAGCCCTGATTGAGGATGAAGAGAAAGCTGAGAAATATCAGCAGACCGATCTTCCAGCTTTTCTGCAGATACCAGCCGAGAGCAGAGGCTAGCAGGGCGATGACAAGCGGGTGCGGCGTCTGCAAAATCCAGAGCATCGCTTCAATCATGCCGCCCATGAGGCTGGCAAGCCCATCGAAAAATTCGCTTCCGTTCGCCTGAAGCCAGTCAAAATATCCCTTGGCCCATTTGCCTATCGGAATCTTGTTCTCGGTCAGCCATTCCAAAGCTCGATCTCCCAAAATAGAAAAAACCCCTCTGAATGACGAGGGGTTTTGGCGTATTACAGTCCAAGCGATTTCTTGGCCGCTGGCAGTCCAGGCTCACCGTCTTTTGTTGTAACGCCTTCAAGCCATGCTGCAAGCGTGTCCGGGTTTTCCTTCAGCCACGCCTCGGTCGCACGATCGGCCTCTTCGCCGTCATCGAGGATCTTGCCCATGATCTTGTTTTCCATGTCGAGCGTGAATGTGATGTTTTTCAAAAGCTTGCCGACATTGGGGCATTCCTCGACATATCCTTTGCGTGTCGTTGTGTAGACAACGCCTTCACCGCCAAAGAAGTCTTCGCCGCCAGTGAGATATTTCAGTGAGAAATTCGCATTCATCGGATGGGGTTCCCAGCCGAGAAAGACGACATGCTCTTTCTTGGCCACAGCGCGGCGGACCTGCGCCAGCATTCCCTGTTCGGAGCTTTCAACGACCTCGAAATCCTTCAGCCCGTGCTTGTTCTCATCGATAAGACTAATGAGATAGACATTGCCTTCATTGCCCGGTTCGATGCCATAGATCTTGTTGTCCAGCTCTTCGGCGAATTTCGAAATATCGGCAAAGCTTTTCAGACCGGCTTCATAGGTATAAGTCGGAACGGCAAGCGTATATTTCGTGCCTTCCAGATTGACCGCGACCTGGTCAACCTCGCCACTATCCAGAAACGGCTTGATTACGGCGTTCTGCGCTGGCATCCAGTTGCCGAGAAACACGTCGACATCATCGCTTTTCAGCGATTCAAATGTAACGGGCACGGACAGCACCTTGATGTCTACCTTGTAACCAAGACCTTCGAGCACGTGCTTTGTTGTCGAAGTCGTCGTGGTAATGTCAGTCCAGCCGACATCGGAGAATACGATCTCATCGCATGCCGCATTCGCAGCGCTGCCTGTGGCAAGAAAAATCGTGGTTGCGCAGGCCATAAGCGTATTGCGTCGCATGGGGTGAGCCTCCTTATTCGTATCATGAAAATATTGATTGATTGACCAATTAACTACCATATGGTCCCATTTGTAAACGTCTGACGGCAAAAAAGGCATTCACGATGCAGAAGACCGGTGTTGCAGCGACCCGTAAACAGGCACTTATCCTGGCTGCAATCGCGGAAGTTGGGCAGGCAGGCTCGCTCGATGTGACCGTAAGTCAGATCGCTGCGCGGGCAGGCGTTTCTTCGGCTCTGGCGCATCATTATTTCGGTTCGAAAGAACAGATTTTCCTAGCTGCCATGCGGCATATTCTGAGCGAGTTCGGCTTCAGCGCGCGGCGCGGCGTCGCGGCGGCGGACACCCCGCAGGACCGTATCAACGCGATCATCGCCGCGAGTTTTGCGCCGAATCAGTTCGAAAAGGATGTCGTGGCGGCGTGGCTGGCTTTTTATGTGCAGGCCCAGCATTCGCCGGCCGCTGAACGTCTCTTGCGGATCTATGCCTACAGGCTCGACAGCAATCTGGTTTTTCTTCTGCGCCAGATGGTCAGCCGGGAGGCGGCGTGCTGGATCGCGCAAGGTCTTGCCGCGATGATTGACGGTTTTTACATCCGCTGCGCGCTGCAGGATTGCGCGCCCGACCCTGCCGAGGCCAAAGCGCTGCTCGCAGACTATCTCGATATGTGCCTGGAGCGCGAACGCAGCAAAGGTTCCGCAAGAACACGCAAGAATGGGGAGAGCGGATGACGCGCCGCCCGAATATTCGGATCTCGATCGGCGGCCGGTTCGCTTTGCAAAAGGCGAGCGCGCCTGCGAGCGTTACAGGCGCAACCACATGTATCCAGACGCGCTGGAGGCAAAACAGCGCTACCAGAGGGACGAATGATGCGTGCTCAGCCTGAAGCCAGCCATTTCATTGACGGGCGATATGTTGAAGATGCCGGCGGGCGACTGATCGAAAATGTTTATGCGGCAACGGGCGAGACAATTGCGCGGCTGCACGCGGCGACGCCCGCCATTACCGAGCAATCCATCGCTTCGGCAAAATCTGCGCAGAAGAAATGGGCGAAGACCGCTCCGGCCGAGCGAGGCAGGTTGCTTCGCCGGGCTGGCGATATCATCCGCGAGCGTAACCGCGAACTGAGTGAGCTTGAAACGCTCGATACGGCAAAACCGATCCAGGAGACGCTCATTGCCGATGCGGCCTCCGGCGCAGATGCCCTTGAATATTTCGGCGGCGTCGCCGGAGCAATCGCCGGGCAGCATATCGATCTGGGCGCAGACTTCGTCTATACGCGCCGCGAGCCGCTCGGCGTGTGTGTCGGCATTGGCGCATGGAACTATCCGACGCAGATTGCCTGTTGGAAAGCGGCCCCCGCACTCGCCTGCGGTAATGCAATGATCTTCAAGCCTTCCGAGCTTACACCGCTTTGCGCCTTGAAACTGGCCGAAATCTTTATCGAGGCTGGCCTTCCTGCCGGCCTGTTCAACGTTGTGCAAGGCTATGGCGATGTGGGCAGCGCGCTGGTCGCGCATCAAAATGTCGACAAGGTGTCCCTGACCGGATCCGTGCCGACGGGCAAGCGCGTTTTGGCGCTGGCGGGCGAGGGCGTGAAGCATGCGACGATGGAACTGGGCGGCAAGTCGGCGCTGATTGTTTTCGACGACGCCGATCTGGAAGACGCCATAGGCGGCGCAATGCTCGGCAATTTCTACTCGACCGGACAGATCTGTTCAAACGCCACCCGCGTTTTCGTGCACAAGAAGATCAAGGAGCGTTTCCTGAAGCGCCTTGCCGAGCGAACGGCGAAAATCCTGATTGGCGATCCGCTTGACGAGGCAACGCAGATGGGGCCGCTTATCTCTGCTGCGCAATATGAACAGGTTCTTGGTTATATGGCGCTTGGGCAGGAAGAAGGCGCGCGGCTCGTCTGCGGCGGCGGAAAGACAAGCGTTGCAGGGTTCGAGCAGGGGTTATTCGTGCAACCGACCGTCTTTTCCGACGTAACCGACGGCATGCGGATCGCCAAAGAAGAAATATTCGGCCCGGTTATGTGCGTGCTGGATTTCGAGACGGAGGATGAGGCGCTCGCCCGCGCCAATGCCACTGATTTCGGCCTCGCCGCCGGGGTCTTTACGCGCGATCTCGTTCGCGGCCATCGTGTCGCCGCCGCGCTCGAAGCCGGGACGTGCTGGATCAATACATACAATCTGACCCCGGTCGAGACGCCCTTCGGCGGGACCAAGCGTTCCGGCGTCGGACGCGAAAACTCGATGGCGGCGATCGAGCATTATACCCAGCTCAAAAGCGTCTATGTCGCCACTGGCCCGGTGGAGAGTCCCTATTGATCGAAGCGGATTTCGTTATTGTGGGCTCCGGCAGCGCCGGTTCCGCACTCGCTGCTCGTTTATCCGAAGACGGACGGCACTCGGTGCTGGTGCTGGAATATGGCGGCTCCGATATCGGCCCGTTCATCCAGATGCCGGCCGCGCTGTCCTATCCGATGAACATGTCGCGATATGATTGGGGCTTTCAATCCGAACCGGAGCCTCATCTCGGCGGACGCCGTCTCGCCTGTCCGCGCGGTAAGGTGATCGGCGGCTCATCGTCCATCAACGGCATGGTCTATGTGCGTGGCCATGCCTGCGATTACGATCATTGGGCGGATGAAGGTGCAGACGGCTGGGCTTATGCCGATGTGCTCCCCTATTTCAAGCGGATGGAGGATTGGTGCGATGGCGGGCATGGCGGCGATCCTGACTGGCGGGGCAAAGGCGGGCCGCTGCATGTCACGCGGGGACCGCGCGAAAATCCGCTATATCAGGCGTTCGTCGATGC
Organism: Hyphomicrobiales bacterium; assembly: GCA_019634405.1. GTDB lineage: Bacteria > Pseudomonadota > Alphaproteobacteria > Rhizobiales > Rhodomicrobiaceae > JAHQVI01. The sequence continues at coordinate 14,754 of JAHQVI010000087.1, read as the reverse complement.
AGGCGCCGAAGCCGGTTTCGAGCTGACCGACGATTATAATGGCGAGAAGCAGGAAGGCTTAGGTCCGATGGAACAGACCGTCTGGAGAGGGCGGCGCTGGTCAACCGCGAACGCCTATTTGAAGCCCGCTCTCAAGCGCGCCAATCTGGATCTCATTCGTTGTTTTGCGCGGCGCATTGTGATCGAGGACGGCCGGGCGGTCGGTGTGGAAATTCGCCGCGGCCGCCGGATCCAGACCGTGCGGGCGCGCCGCGAGGTGATCCTGTCGGCATCGTCGATCAATTCGCCAAAATTGCTGATGCTTTCAGGCATTGGCCCGGCGGCGCATCTGGCCGAACATGGCATTGAAATTATCGCAGATCGCCCCGGCGTCGGCCGAAATCTGCAGGACCATCTGGAGCTTTACATCCAGCAAGCCTGCACGCAACCGATCACGCTGTACAAGCACTGGAACCTGTTGGGCAAGGCGCTCGCGGGGGCCGAGTGGCTGTTTTTCAAAACCGGGCTGGGGGCCTCGAACCAGTTCGAGAGCGCAGGCTTCATCCGTTCTCGGCCCGGCGTTCAGTATCCCGACATTCAGTTCCACTTTCTGCCCTTCGCTGTACGTTATGATGGCAAGGCGGCCGCCGAGGGCCATGGATTTCAGGCTCATGTCGGACCGATGCGCTCGCCATCGCGCGGCGCAATCGAGCTGAAGAGCGCGGTTCCCGAGGACAAGCCGCGCATTGTCTTTAATTATATGTCACATGAAGAGGATTGGATCGATTTCCGCCGCTGTATCCGCCTGGCGCGGCAGATTTTCGCACAGGCCGCTTTCGATCCCTATCGCGGCAAGGAAATCCAGCCGGGCGATGCTGTACGGTCGGATGACGAACTGGATGGTTTCATTCGCGAACATGTTGAAAGCGCTTATCATCCATGCGGCACTTGCAAGATGGGACGCGCTGACGATCCGGAGGCGGTGGTTGATCCCGAATGCCGGGTGTACGGCGTGGATAATCTGCGCGTCGCCGACAGTTCGATCTTCCCGCGTATCACGAACGGCAATATCAATGCGCCCTCGATCATGGTCGGCGAAAAGACGGCCGATCACGTGCTGGGCCGTCCGCCATTGCCGCGCGTAAACGCCAAGCCGTGGATCAATCCGCGCTGGCGCAGCTCACAGTTTTAACCGTCACGACGGTCGTGCAATCCGGCGGTCCCGGCCTTAATCCCACCATCGCGCGATATCCGTGACGCACAATCTTCCGAATATTGTTCAACCACAGCTTTGATAAAGGCGTCCGGCCAGCTATTTCGGTCTATCGCGCCTGCTGCGATTGCATTAATTGGAAACCTACCGCAAAGCTTGTCAGTACCCATATGACAATAGATGGAAGCAGAGGGCAGACCGATGGCCGACAATATGAAAATCCAGAAATCCCTGATCTTCGCAATGATCACGATGTCGGCGGTAGACCGGCAGATCGATGATTCCGAATTGCAAAATATCGGCAATATCGTTCGGCAGCTTCCCGTATTCGCCACATATGACGAGGAGAACCTGATCAAGGATTCGCAGGAATGTGGCGATTTGCTCGGTCAGGATGACGGGCTTGCAACCATGATGGATATGATCGAATCCGTGCCGAAGCACCTGCACGAAATGGTATATGCGTTAGCTGTAGAGGTTGCGGCCGCTGATTTGAGGATTGAGACGGAGGAAGTGCGGTTCCTGGAAATGCTGCGCGACCGGCTCCGGCTGGATACGCTGACGACGGCCGCCATCGAGCGCAGCGCACGGGCGCGCTATAAGACCTTGTAGGCCGTTGACGCGGCAGCGCTTCAGTAAATTGCAAGCGGGAAGTAGCGCAGGAGCAGCTCTTCCAGCTTGCCGGAGGCCCGAACGCGGACAAGCGCGTAATTGAGAACTTCCTTCAGGCGGATATCCCCTTTCGCAACGGCGATGCCGACGCCTTCGCCAAAATAGCGCGCCTCCAGGAAGCCGCGTCCGCGAAACTGACAACAGCGGGCAGAATCCGCGCCATTGATCCAGAACATCAGGCTGATTGCATCGCCGAACAGCAGCTCGACCTTTTCCTCGCGAAGCGCATCGCGCGCGGCTGCGTCAGTCTCGAAGGTCATGATTTCCGCCCCCGGGAAGAAATCCCGCAGATACGCCTCATGCGCGGTATCCTTGGTGACCGCTATGGTCTGACCTTCCAGATTTTCCGGTTTGACGTCGATGATGGACGCCCCGCTCCGAACGACGAATTTTGCGGGTGTGGCGTAATAGCTGTCGGTAAACTCGGCAAGCTCCAGATTTGCCTGCGAAATTGCGACGGACGCGATGACGGCATCGACCTGATTTTCGGCGAGCGTTGGCAAAAGCTGTTCCCAATCCAGCGGATTGACGTCGCATTGAACGATCAGTTCGTCGCAAATGGCTTTGGCAAGGTCGACATTGAAGCCGGTGAGCTGCCCGTCTTGATCGCGATAGTTGAAAGGCGGGTAGTTGGCGTCGGTCGCAAAACGCAGCGAGCCCAGCCACGACCAGTCCGGGCGCGGACCGATCGTCTCATTGCGCCACTGGCTTGCGTCAGGCGCTGTTTCCTGTGCGTGGGCAAAAGTCGAACCGGCGCATATGACCATGAGCGCGCATGCGATTCGAACGACCAGACGTTCATAAATTTTCTGCATTCTACTACCCGTAATAATGCTGATCGTGTTTTGCACTAGGGAATTGCATCGATTTTCAGCACTTCATCCCACGCGCTACTATCATTTCCATAATACATTCTGCGCCGGGTCGATAGTATATGAATTTTCCGCTTCTACGTAACCGTCTGGCTGAAAACCTTAGCCGCTACAACGCATCGGTGCAATCCAGAATAGCGGGAACCCGCCCCCTTGTCGGCGAAAGGACGTTGTTGCGTTGCTCAGGGCTCGGCGATCGTGAGCTGGACCGGCTTCAGGACCTTGCCGACAAGTGGGGCGTATCGTTGCGCGAGGCGGCTTTTGCAACACGCTCTGCTATGCCGGAGGATTATGTCAGGGCTGCGGGTAAATATTATGGCCTGACCTGCCTGTCAGACACTCGACCGCCCGAACTTGCCCATATCAGCCCGCCTCCGGAGCCTTACCGGCTCTTGCAAAGCGCCTCGCCCGCCATCCTTGACGCCCCGCGCGGCGGTGTTGTTCTGAACGCGGAATCTATTAATCCTGAAACGATCGGCAACATCGCCGATGTGCTTGGAAGTGAGCGAAGCCGTCTGCAGCTAAGCGCGCGCGATGCCATGACAGCCTCGATCATCAAAACATTTAATGGCGCGATCACGGAGCGCGCCGCCGATGGGATATGGCAGCGCAATCCACGCTTCAGTGCGGCGAGAACTTTCATCAGCTGGCAGATTATCGTGATTGCGGCCATCTGCGGATTGTTCCTCGGAGCGGTGTCTTTCGCACCGAAAGAAGTTCTTACGATTTATGGCGGTGCGCTATCCTTCGTGTTTCTGATCGTAAGCGCTTTGCGCTGGGCGGCCGCGCTCTACGCTGTCAAGCGCCGCCTGATTGGTCGCAAGCAACCTGAGAGCAAGCTTGAGGACAAGGAATTGCCTCACTATACGGTGCTTGTCGCTCTGTTTCGCGAAGCCCGTATCCTGCCGCAGCTCGTCAGCGGATTGAGCGCATTGGATTACCCGGCCGCAAAACTTGATATCAAGCTGATATTTGAAGAGGTGGATACGGAAACGATCGCCCGGGCGCGAGGCCTGTCTCTGCCGCCTCAGTTTGAAATCCTGATCGTTCCCGATGGCGCGCCGCGAACCAAGCCGCGTGCGTTGAATTACGCGCTCCAGTTTGCGCGAGGGGATCTGCTGGTGATTTACGACGCGGAGGATCGCCCGGACCCGCAACAGCTTCGCGTGGCGGCATCGCATTTTGCCGATGCGCCGCCAGAGGTCGTGTGCCTGCAAGCTCAGCTCACCTATGACAATTATGCTGAGAACTGGCTGTCCAAACAGTGCGCGATTGAATATGCGTCCCTGTTTGGCGGCATTCTTCCGCTTCTCGACCGGCAGCGCCTGCCAATCCCGCTCGGCGGCACCTCGAACCATTTCCGCATCGGCATTCTGCGTCGGCTGGGGGCATGGGACGCCTATAATGTGACTGAAGACGCGGATCTGGGTATACGAATCTACAGGGCCGGTCTGAGGGCTGAAGTTCTCTATTCGGAAACGCATGAAGAAGCCGCCTGTCAGCTGGGCAACTGGTTGCGACAAAGGACACGCTGGCTCAAGGGATGGATGCAGACCTATCTGGTTCATATGCGTCAGCCAGGCCGGCTGGTGCGTGAACTCGGCATTTCGGGTTTTCTGACGCTGCAAGGACATTTTGCCGGGACCATTCTGGCGGCGCTGATCTATCCGGTCTCATATCTCATTATCGCATCTGATGTGATGAATGGCTGGTGGCTAAGCCAGCCGCAGTCGCTTCTGGGCCATCATCTCTTGCTGCTGGCGGTTTTCAACCTCATTGCGGGTTTCGTCGGGGCGGTGCTGCTTGGCGCATTCGTGCTGAAAGAGCGGCATCTGACAAAACTGCTGCCTCAAATTCCGCTGATCCCGGTCTACTGGCTTCTGATTTCCATAGCTGCATATCGCGCGGTGTATCAGCTACTGACAGCGCCGCATTTCTGGGAAAAAACCGAACATTTCGGGGTGCGCGACAAGACAGCGCCCCGTAAAACAGGCCTCGAAGACAGCCTGGGAAACACGCTGTACAGCGTCAGGCAACTCTGAAACCGGTGTCGGATGTGGTTATCTCCAATATGAGCCCGGCTGACCGAAATGCTGGCCTTGCGCCCTTTCCTCTCCCGCATGTCCGTGCTCATGCGGCGTCGGCCTGTGTTGCGCCTGACGCTATAGGTCTCGTGAACGAAGCGGTATCAATGAGGCTTTTGTAGACAAGGCTGATCACGTCCTGCGCTTCGGAAGCCTTTCGCAGGATGATTTAATTTCGGGAATGTCTTGCTCTAAAAGCTTTGTCTGGCTGTCGAGGCGGCAAGCCCTGATGATTGATATTAATGCTGCGCAACCAATATAAGCAGCGATGGCCCATGGCTTGCGGAGCAGTGGTTTGAGTTTCATGTCCCGGCTATAGGACCTGCGCCGCGAGCGTCTATCATGGACGATGTTGAATGAGATGCCTGGATACCGGAGCCCGTTTGCGGGATCGACGGAATGAACGACGACGCTTGCCTGATGAGCCCCGTTCTTCTGAATGGCCAAAATCTTATGGCAGATTATGGTGAGCGGCCGCATAGATTCAGCATTTGCATTCATGTCCGTCGGCGGGTCCAATAGCTGAAACGCACGGATCAAGAGCAGAAAGATGCAATCAAGACAGATCGACGCCAAAGGCGATATTCTTGAGTTCTGGTTTTCGGAACCTGTCCGCAAGAAATGGTTTGAACCCGACCGGGAGTTCGACAGCGAACTCAAGGAACGTTTTGGCGTATTGTTGGACAACGCCATAGACGGACAGCTCGAAACATGGCGAGAGAGTGCAGATGGCGCGCTCGCGCTCGTGATTTTGCTCGATCAGGTAACCCGTAATATCTATCGCGGGACGCCAAAGGCATTCTCCGGTGACGTTCAAGCGCTACAAACCGCACGCGCTGTGATCGAACAGGGGGCCGACAAGGCAATGACCGAGACACAGCGCTATATGCTGTATATGCCATTCCAGCACGCTGAAGATCTCGAAACGCAGGAACAGGGCGTGGCGCTGTTCGGCGAAATCGGTCTGGAAAAAGCGCTCGATTACATGATCCGGCACCGCGATATCATCGCCCGTTTCGGCCGATTTCCACACCGAAACCAGATATTGGGCCGCCAAAGCACGGATGAAGAGCTGGAATTCCTCAAACAGCCGGGGTCGAGTTTCTAGCAAGCATATTGAATTGCATGGCGCGGCGCGGTATTCCGACAGCATCGCCGAATGCTGATATCAAAGATAGCCATGAATCATCCGATCATTATTGCCGCGCTTTACAAGTTCGTTCCATTCGAGAAGCTGACAACTCTGCAAGACCAGCTTCTTGAATTGTGTCGCAGTCAAGCTCTGGGCGGTACGCTGATTATTGCCGGCGAAGGCATAAACGGCACGGTCGCGGGAACGCGCGCCGGGATCGATGCGCTGCTTGCGTTCTTACGGAGCCTGCCCGGCTGCGCCGATCTGGAGCATAAGGAATCCTTTGCGGATGACATGCCCTTCTACCGGATGAAAGTCCGCATCAAGCCGGAAATCGTGACGATGGGCGTCCCCGGAACGGATCCGGCAAAGATTGTCGGCGCCTATGTCGAACCCGAAGACTGGAACGCGCTGATTTCGGAGCCGGATGTTGCGGTGATCGATACGCGCAATGATTATGAAGTCGGCATTGGCACTTTTAAGGGCGCGATCAACCCGGAAACAGAGACATTTCGTCAGTTCCCGGAATGGTTCCAAGAGCAGAAACAGCTTCACGGCAAGAAGAAATTCGCCATGTTCTGCACCGGCGGAATCCGTTGCGAGAAGGCGACGGCCCATCTGCGCCTGCTTGGTTTCGACGAAGTCTATCACCTGAAAGGCGGCATACTGAAATATCTGGAGCGGGTGCCGGAAGAAGAGAGCATGTGGCGCGGCGAGTGTTTCGTCTTCGATCAGCGAACGGCGGTCACGCATGGTCTCGATGTCGGCAGCTATGAGCTATGCTATGCCTGCCGGATGCCGATTGCCGCACAGGACAAGGCGTCCGGGCATTATGAGCCGGGCGTGAGCTGTCCAAAATGCCATGACAGCTTGAGCGAGCAGCAGAAGAAGCGGTTCACGGACCGGCACAAGCAAGTGACTCTTGCCCGTCAGCGCGGCGAGAAGCATGTCGGCGCACGCCAGGAAAAGACGCCTTGCGGCGGGCCGGAAAAGAACGGCGCGTAAAGGCGTCCTTATTGCATCCGCGGTGGCGGGCATTCTGGCGAAAATCCTGCGATTTCCTGGTGTTCTCTCATCGTCCGTCCTGTGCGCTCTTGCGTAGTCCTTCATGTGCAGGCCGGTTTGACAGGGAATGTGTGCCTCAACTTTACAAAACTTAACATTCAATCCGTTCAGCGGTAACGCCCGCTTGTCATCTTCAATTCATCCGAAAGATGATCACCTCAAGATGGAGAGCAGAATGACGGAGAACGAAAACATGAATAACGCCCCTGAAGCGAACAAGGCCAAGCCGTCTGCAGTGCGCCGCTGGGGCAAACGTCTGGCCATAGGCGCGGTGCTGGTCGGCCTTGGAGCGGCTGCAGGCGGTGCTTTGGGCGTAAACGCTGTAAAGGCTCATTTCATGCGCGGCTTTGACGTTCATAGCATGAGCACGGAACAAATTTCCGAGCGGGTCGATCGCCGGGTCGAGCGTATGCTGTCTCGTCTCGACGGTACAACCGACGAGCAGCAGCGGCAGATCTCCACAATTGCAAAGTCCGCAATTGGCGATCTGAAGGCGCTTGAATTTGCGCCACGTGAAATTCGCGGCAAGTTTGTCGAGGTGCTGAGCGCAGATAATTTCGATGCTGTAGCTCTGGAGACGCTGCGGGCGGAGCAGGTCGCAAAATTCGATACGGCATCCAAGCGGATGGTTGAAGCGGTGTCGGAAGTTGCCGGCGTACTGACCGTTGAGCAGCGCAAACAGCTTGTCGAGAAGATGGCCAAGCGCGGCGGACGTCGTGGACATCATGGCGATCGCGGCGGCACGCGCTAACAATTAATCTGGGGCATGGATTGATCACGACAAACAACGTATACAACATCCATGCCCCGCATTCTTCTGGTTGATGATGATGACAGACTTGCTTCAATGGTCGCGGATTATCTCCGCGGCAATCAGTTTGATGTCTGCCACGCTGAAACTGGCGGGCAAGCTAAGGTCGAGCTTCAGAAACAGACTTTCGACCTGATTCTTCTTGATCTGATGCTGCCCGATACGGATGGCATCACCCTTTTTCGTGAGTTGCAGTCACAACCCTCTGTTCGCACCATCCCTGTAATCATGCTGACCGCCCGCGGCGATCCGACCGACAAGGTTATCGGCCTTGAGGTCGGAGCGGAGGACTACGTGGCCAAGCCTTTCGAGCCGCGCGAATTGCTTGCCCGTATTCGCGTCGTTCTGCGTCGCGGCGAAAGGGCGGCTCCGATGTCCGACATTCTTCGTTTCGGCCGTCTGGAGATCGACCGGGGCAGTCGCGTCGTGTGGGTGGATGGCGAGGAAAAACAGCTGACGAGCTATCAGTTCGATCTCATGCTTGCTATGGCTGAACGCGCCGGTCGCGTCCTGTCGCGCGAAACGCTGGCCGGTCTGGCGCGCGAGGATCATCATTCCTACGATCCGGCGCTCGACCGCTCGGTGGACGTTCATATAGCCCGGATTCGTTCGGCGATCGAGGACAACCCCAAACACCCAAGGCGCATATTGACCGTGCGCGGAGCGGGCTACGTATTCGCCAAGGCGCAACATTGATGAGCAGGCTCTATCTCCGTATCTATCTGGCCGTTTTCGGAAGTCTGATCGTATTTGCCCTCCTTGCCGGACTTTCGGTTTTCGCCGGCTGGCTTCTTGAAGAAGATCACTACAATCCGTTTCCGGATCGGGCGGGGGAAATTGCTGAAAGAATTCTGCCGGCCAGCAAAACACCGGAGGAAATCGAGCGGGAGCTGGAGTTTTGGCAGGAGCGAACCGGCTTTGCGTTCATTTTGCTTGCGCCTGATGGCGTCGTGCTCGCTGAAGCAGGCGAGCTTCCCAGACGTTTCCGGATCGACCGCATTCGTGAAAGAGACGGCCCGTTCTGGTGGCCTCGCGGCACATTTGGCTTAACATTTGAAGATGGCCGCAAGCTCGTTGCGATCCGTCCCCGTTTCGGACGGCCGACATCGCGATCTTTTGGTTTTTTTGCAATTTTGATTGGCATCGCGATCGCTGTGGCCATTGCCGCCTATCCGGTTGTGCGGCAATTGACAAGGCGGCTTGAACGGCTCGAACAGGGCGTTGCGGAATTTGGCGGGGGTAATCTTTCCGCTCGCGTCGATATTGCCGGGCGCGATGAGATTGCCCGGCTGGGTAAGACGTTCAATACCTCCGCTGACCGGATTGAGGCTTTGCTGCTTGCCCACAAGACGCTGCTTGCCAATGCCTCGCACGAATTACGCTCACCGCTATCCCGGCTGCGTATGGCGCTCGAACGTCTGCCCGGGAGCAATCAAGGCACGGCGCAAGCCGAAATTGCCCGCAACATTGAGGAGCTTGACCAACTCGTCGAGGAAATTCTTCTGGCCAGCCGCCTGCAAGCAGGCAATACCGGGATGCTGAAGGACGAACGCGTCGATCTTGCCGGGCTTCTCGCGGAGGAATGCGCTGCCTATGATGCGGAGCTGAACGTCCCTGACGGCAGCGACATCATCGTTAATGGCGACGCTCGGCTACTCCGGCGCTTAATCCGCAATCTGCTTGAAAACGCTGCCCGTTACGGAGGCGATGCCGGTATCGAAGTGACGGCAGGGCTCGGGGCAGGCGAGGCCTGGGCGAAAGTCTGTGACCGCGGGCCGGGCGTTCCCGAAGATGAGAGAGAAAAGATCTTCGAGCCGTTCTACCGCATGAAACAGGCAGCCGAAAGCAAAGGCGGGGTCGGACTGGGCCTGGCGCTCGTTCGCCAGATTGCGGAGAAACATGGCGGCCGTGTCCGTTGTCTTGCGCGCGACGGCGGCGGAAGCTGCTTTGAGGTTCGTCTGCCGGTGCATGGTGCTTGATGGCTGATGCGTTCAATGTCCATAATGCGGCGGGTATAATATCGGCAGGGATAAGATGATCACGGATTGGGATCGCGCCTATGACAATCGCGGGCATGTCGGCAATGAGGTCGCGGAGGCTTTCTTTGCAAGCTATGCGGAAAAAGCCAGATTGTTTCGCGATCAGATGGCCGCACTGGGCAGGGCGCGGCTTGATCTCGCCTATGGTCCGGCCGAACGCGAGAAGCTGGACATTTTCTTGCCTCAAGATGCGCCAAAAGGGCTGAGTCTGTTCATTCATGGCGGTTTCTGGCGCATGTTCGACAAATCGTCATGGTCGCATCTGGCTGAAGGCGCCTTGTTGCGGGGCTGGGCCGTCGCCATGCCAAGCTATACGCTCGCTCCTGAAGCGCGTATTTCGCAGATCACGGAACAAGTCGCCGCTGCGGTCGGATTTGCCGCCATGCAGATAGAGGGGCCAGTTCGTATTGCCGGACATTCGGCGGGCGGGCATCTGGCGAGCCGGATGCACTGCATGGATGTTTCGCTCTCGCCGCAACTGGCCGAACGCATCGAGCATGTCGTCTCCATCAGTGGTTTGAGCGATATGCGTCCGCTTCTCAACCTGTCACTTAACGGGACTTTCCGTTTCGACGCCACCGAAGCGGTGGCGGAAAGTCCCGCGCTGCGTTATCCGCGCGCCGGTGCATCGGTCACCTGTTGGGTTGGCGGGGCCGAACTGCCTGAATTCATCCGTCAGAACGATCTGCTCGCCAATATCTGGACGGGTCTTGGCGTGACGGCGGATGTGGTCCACGCTCCCGGCAAGACCCATTTCAACGTGCTGGACGATCTGCTCGACCCGCAATCGGCGTTGAGCGGGCTCGTTGCGCCATAGGGCAGGCTGATCAGCCTTTGCGCGCAATCAGATCGATCTCGATCAGCCCGCTGCGCGCCAGATGGGTGACGCCGACGGTCGTGCGGCCCGGCAGGCGGCCCTGCTCGAAATAGCTTTCATAGATTGCGTTCATCGCGGCATAGTCGCGCTCGAAATCGGTAAGAAAGACGCGCGCGAATACGACCCGCTCAAGCGATGCGCCGACACCGGCGAGCGCCCGTTTCAGATTGTCCATGACCTTGTGCGTCTGAGCCTCGATGCCGTCGGGAACCGGCAGAGAATCGTCATCCGGATCGGTGGCGAGCTGGCCGGTCACAAAGTACCAGCCATCGCATTCGACGATGTGGCTATAAGGCGCGACCGGCTCGGGCGCATCGGGGATCATGTGAAAGAGAATGTCGGACATTGGACGCCTTTCTACAATATAGGGTCTGGGTTCTGTATGTTCTGGTTTTGAAGGATATAACGGCAAGCTACAGCCTGTTCATTTATCCGCTAACGGGCGCTGCCATTCCATGAGATGGAACCACGGCACGCGCCGGTATTTTTGACTCATCTCATCTCCCGCACTCGCAGGAACCAGTTCGTCATAACGGCGCAATTGAAGGCCGTTTCCAAGAAATTCATGCATATATGCCGAAATGGGGCGGTGCCAGTTCACAACCCTTATGCCTGACCATTCCACCCATTGCGGCTTCGCATCCATGTAATGATCGAGCCGGTAATGCAGCAGCGCGCCGCTTTCGTCCCGGGCCCAGCCATCGTATGCGCTTGCGGTCACGAAGCTGTTGAGATTGATGGACAGAAGCGTGCCGCCCGCCTTGAGCACGCGCGCCATTTCCGAGATTCCCTTACGGAAATCGGGGATGTCGATCAGCGACAGGCAGGTTACGACGAGGTCGAATTCATCGTCTTTGAAGGGCAGCTCCTCGGCGCGCCCATCCTTATAGTCGCCATTCGGGTCGCTTTTCCGGGCTTCCTCAAGAAGGCGCTGCGTCGGGTCTACGCCAACCGTTTCAATGCCGTTCGCCTGCAACAGGCGGCAGATGCGGCCTTCGCCACAGCCAACGTCAAGAGCGCGCGCAAAGGAGCGGCCATGAAGCCATTTGCTTAGCGCCGGATCTATGACGTGTTGTCTGCCCCAATCGCCCTGTTCGCCTATCGAGGCGATCCATGCGTTGGCCGACTCGTTCCAGCCGTCACTCATCATTGTCTCCGAAATTTTCAGCTTGGAATTTATAGGTGCAGCGCAATCCGGCGGCAAAGAAAAAGCCCGCAATGTTTCCACTGCGGGCCCTTTCCCAGGACAACCGAAAACAGTTCAAACCTGCAAATCAGGCGAGATCGAAACGATCCGCATTCATGACTTTGCCCCACGCCACCACGAAGTCCTTCACGAACTTCTCTTTCGAGTCGGCGCAGGCATAGACTTCGCTGAATGCACGAAGCTGCGAGTGCGAACCGAAGATCAGATCGACGCGCGTTGCGGTCCACTTCTCCTGCTTGGTTGCGCGGTCGCGGCCGATAAAGACGCCGTCCTCGCCGCCCGGCTCCCAATAGGTGTCCATGGTCAGCAGGTTGACAAAGAAGTCGTTGGTCAGCTTGCCGACGTCCTTGGTGAAGACGCCGTGCTTTGAGCCGCCCGTATTTGCGCCAAGGACGCGCAGGCCGCCAAGCAGCGCGGTCATTTCAGGTCCGGTTAGCGTCAGAAGCTGCGCGCGGTCGACCAGCGCCTCTTCCGGCATCATGAACTGCTTGCCGCTGAGATAGTTGCGGAAGCCATCCGTGCGCGGTTCAAGCGCGTCAAATGATTCCACGTCGGTCTGCTCCTGCGAGGCGTCCATACGGCCTGGTGTGAACGGAACTTTCACGTCAACACCGGCGTCCCTGGCCGCTTTCTCGACAGCGGCGCAGCCGGCAAGCACGATCAGGTCAGCCAGGGAGACTTTCTTGCCGCCCGCAGCCGAACTGTTGAACGCGCTCTGAACCTCGGCAAGCTTGTCCAGAACCGGTCCGAGCGTGGCCGGATCGTTGACCTCCCAATCCTTCTGTGGAGCAAGACGGATGCGAGCGCCGTTGGCTCCGCCGCGCTTGTCCGAGCCACGGAAAGTGGAGGCGGACGCCCATGCGGTCGAGACCAGGTCGGATACGGCCAAACCGGTTTCGAGAAGCCTGGCTTTCAGACCGGCGGCATCCTGTTCGTCGATCAGCGGGTGATCAACGTCCGGGATCAAGTCCTGCCAGATCAGCGCTTCCTGCGGCACCAGCGCCCCAAGGTAGCGGGCTTTCGGCCCCATATCGCGGTGGGTCAGCTTGAACCATGCGCGGGCAAAAGCGTCCGCGAACTGGTCCGGATTTTCCTGGAAGCGGCGCGATATTTTCTCATAGGCCGGATCGAAACGCAGCGACAGGTCCGTCGTCAGCATTGTCGGGCGGCGTTTTTTTGAGGCGTCGAAGGGATCCGGAACGTCGGCAGCGGCGTCTTTCGCGACCCACTGACTTGCGCCAGCAGGGCTTTTCTCCAGTTCCCATTCATATTTGAACAGATTGTCGAAGAAGTGATTGCTCCACCGGGTCGGCGTTTGCGACCAGATGACTTCCGGACCGCCGGTAATGGCGTCGGCACCAAATCCGGCTCCGTGTCCGCTCTTCCAGCCAAAGCCCTGATCTTCGATTGCAGCGCCTTCCGGGTCGGGGCCGATCAATGAAGGATCGCCCGCGCCATGCGTCTTGCCGAGCGTATGGCCGCCAGCGATCAGCGCGACGGTTTCCTCGTCATTCATGGCCATGCGGCGGAAGGTTTCGCGAATGTCATGCGCCGCAGCGACCGGATCGGGATTGCCGTTCGGGCCTTCCGGATTGACGTAGATCAAACCCATCTGCACGGCTGCGAGCGGTTCTTCGAGCTGTCGTTCACCGCTATAGCGGGAATCGCCGAGCCATGTGCCTTCCGGGCCCCAATAGAGCTCTTCAGGCTCCCAAACGTCCTGACGGCCGCCGGCAAATCCGAATGTCTTGAAGCCCATCGATTCGAGCGCGACATTGCCCGCCAGCACCATCAGGTCGGCCCAGGAAATCTTACGGCCATATTTCTGCTTGATCGGCCAGAGCAGACGGCGCGCCTTGTCGAGATTGGTGTTGTCGGGCCAGCTGTTGAGAGGCGCAAAACGCTGCTGGCCTGCGCCAGCGCCGCCGCGGCCATCGGTGACGCGATATGTGCCTGCGCTGTGCCACGCCATGCGGATCATCAGACCGCCATAATGCCCCCAGTCGGCAGGCCACCAGTCCTTGGAATCCGTCATCAAGGCGGTTAGATCGGCAATGACGCCCTTCAGATCGAGGCTCTGAAATTCCTTGGCGTAATCGAAATCACCACCCATCGGATCTGACAGGCTCGAATTCCGATGGAGACCTTCAATGTTAAGCTGCTCCGGCCACCAGTCACGGTTGCTGGGGCCGCGCGAGCCGCCAGAGAATGGGCATTTGCCGGCGCCGTCATCAGTTTTCGCGTCCATGTCTCTCTCCGATCTTATGGATATAAATCAATAAAATCCCTGCCCGATAACGTGGCTGCAGATATCGGTGGCAGGTGCTGTTCCGTGTCGTCAATCGCGATCGTCGTTCAGTCATGATCTCTCGTTTCGAGTTGAACGAAATCAACGCACCCTATTGCTTATAACGACTCTAATTTGAAGGCTAATTGATCTTTCTATCAGAAACGATTAGAAAAGCTAATCGATGATCACACTTCGTCAACTTCGTTATTTCGAGGCGCTTGCACGGCACCGGCATTTCCGCCTGGCCGCCGAACACTGCGCTGTCACACAGCCGGCATTGTCGACGCAAATTCAGGAGCTTGAGCAGGAGCTGGGCGTTGAGTTGGTCGAGCGGCGCTACAAGAACGTCAAGCTGACGGCGGCAGGGGAAGAGGTTTCGCGGCGGGCGTTGCGCATTCTCGCGGAGGTTCGCGATCTCGGCGAATATGTAAAAACGCGTATCGGCGCTTTGAACGGTCCACTGCATCTGGGCGTCATTCCGACCATCGCCCCTTATCTGCTGCCGCCTCTGTT